>CAZEPQ010000036.1:0-15847 GCA_964514175.1 uncultured Oscillospiraceae bacterium | reverse complement strand
ATCTCCAGGCCGAGATCGTCCAGCCAGTCCTTACGGATGATGGGGCCGAAGGTGGCGGTGGACTCGGTCTGCATGCTCATCTGGGGCATACCTGCCAGCCAGCCGGACTCGGTGAGAGCCTCGGGCACAGCCTCAGGATAAGCTTCCATCAGCTTGCAGATCTGGGGAGTCAGCTCCTCAGTCAGCAGGGGCAGATGGTCGATAAGCACTTCGTCAGCAATAGCAGCTTCGCCGCCGTTGGTGTACAGAGTGGTAGCATTGGAGATGATGTCAGCAAGATCATCGGACGCTACCATCAGGTTAAACTTCTCGCTCTCGGTGTCGGGGGAGATGGCGGTCCACTCCAGGTAAACACCGGTGCGGGTGGCCAGCTCATTCCACAGAGCGCAGTCGTTGCCAATGTCATCGGTGATGGCCAGAACGTTGGGGTTAACGCCCATCCACATGGACAGGGTAACAGGCTCGTCAGTCAGAGGCAGTTCCACATTGCCCAGAGGATTCTCAGGCCATGCTACATCAGCAGAAGTAGCTGCATCAGCAGCAGGGGCTTCGGCTTCTGTGGTTTCTTCCTCAGCGGGAGCAGCCGCAGACTCTGCTGCAGTGCTTTCCGCGGGGGCTGCGGAGGATGCGGTCTCGCTGCCGCAGGCGGCAAACAGACTGAGCATCATACACAGAACCAGCAGAGAAGCCAGTAATTTCTTTTTCATCTTAACACTCCTTTTTATTGGTATATGGGTGACAGGACCTTAGTATAAGTATACGGAAAATCCGGAAAGGACTCAACCATCAAAATTTTCACCCAGGTATCAAAAATCAAGCAGTGTTTGCTGAGGCGGTAGTGGATAAGGGAAATTGCAGTTCGTTTTTGCCGATAGGCTCTTGTTATCGCACCGCTTGCTGCCGGGGTCTCAACGAGCTCCCCTATAGACGAAAAGCTCCGCTGCGGCTGCAGCGGAGCTTTGGGATAAATATTAGATGTTGTTTGCAGCCATGAAAGCGGAGTAGTTGGCATACCGCATATTGCCCTTGAGGAACTCGTTGGGGCAGTTCAGCAGTTGCTGAGACTGCATTCCGTGGGCACGGGTAATCTGTGCGTCGCCTACCACATAGAACTCAGGCGCAGTGCCGAAGAAGGTCTCTGCCTCGGCTACACAGGGACGAACGCCGCCGTTGACAACCACGGAATCGAAGGCTTCCTCAGCCACGGTGCCGTCCTTCATCTGATAAACAGCCTTGCCGTTCTCCACGGAGATGATCTGTGCATGGTCGATCTCCTTGATGTTGGTGTACTTCCGCTTCAGAATCTTCAGGGTATTGTGAGCGTCGTGGCCGCCAATGTTGTTGCCCATGGTGGAACGGGTAATGACAGTGACCTCATGGCCGGAATCCACCAGATACATGGCGCATTCCATGGCGCTCATGGCACCGCCCACGATCACCACCTTGTGGCCCAGATCTTTTTCCTTGCCGAAGACTTCCATGGGATGCAGCGCCTCCGCACCGCCGGGGATATCGAGACGCTTGGGTGCGCCGCCGGTGGCCGCGATGACCGCATTGTAGCCCTCTGCTTCGATCATTTCGGGGGTGGCCTCGGTGCTGAGCAGGAACTTGACACCCTTCTTCTCGCACTGGGCGATTTCCCAATCCTTATAGCGCTTAATGCCCCACTTGCCGTAGGTGTAATCGGCATGGATGGCCTGTCCGCCCAGAACGTCAGATTTTTCATAAACGGTAACGTCATGTCCACGGTCAGCGCAGACCATGGCAGCTCTCAGACCGGCAGGGCCGCCGCCGATGATGGCAACCTTCTTGCCGCCCTTGGAGGGTTTGAACATGTCCTTATACACAGTTTCCAAACCGAAGATGGGGTTCACGGCGCAGATGGCGCTGTGGCAAGCATCGCAGCGGAGACAGGGAGTGATATCCTCGGCACGCTCTTCGATGATTTTCTCCAGATAGTCGGGATCGCAGTTGTAAGTACGGGCCATAAAGACCATGTCGCACTTGCCGTCGGCAATGGACTTCTCGATGACATCGGGATTCTGGAATCCGCAGGCAGCCGCAATAACAGCATTTACACCGGCAGCCTTCAGCTTGGCGGTGCCCTCCAGAGCGGGCGGGGTATCCTCAGGGAAAATATAGGTGGCAGGATGCTCGCCGAAGGCGTGGTTGGGACGGACATGATAAATGTCAACATACTGATCCCAAATCTTCAGCATTTCCACCCACTCAGGGTCGAAATCGGCGGTGACCTGCATGGAGATCAGGAAATAGGGGCCGCAAAGCTCACGGATCTTTGCCAGCATTTCAGTGGTAGCACGGCAGCGGTTTTCCAGAGAGCCGCCGTACTGGTCGGTACGGGTGTTGACCTTGGCGGAAACATCACCGATGGCAGTGACCTCCACCACATCGAAGCCCAGACCACGATACTCCAGCGCGTCATTGGCAATGTCCTCGATCCATGCCTGAATCTCTTCTACGGAAGCCATGTGCTTTTCGCCACCGGGACCACCGCCGAAGCCCATGCCGCCCATGCCACGGGAGGACATACCGGGACGGCCTTCTGTGCCGATCTTATGCTTCTTGGGGCCGTTGCCGCCCATTCCGGGAGGAGGTCCGCCGGGACCACCAGGGCCAAAGGGACCAAAGCCGCCGGCCTTGGGCTCAGAGAAGGAAATGTTGGAGGGCATCCGGCGATGGGACTGCATCAGACATAGACTGCCGTGGGCATGGACCCGATCAATCATGCGGATAACATAGTTGTGGACGAAAGCGTTGTTCATGGGGAACAGCGCGGCATCGCCCCAGATGTTGCGGTCCATCTCCGTCAGGGTGGCAGAGGGCATGGTGATGACAGAAGCACCGTTCTTGGCGGCTTCTTCAATGAAGCGGATTGTGCCTTCAGCGGGGTAATTTTCGGGGCCCTGCTGCTCCTGAGAGTTACACTTGCTCATACCCATACGGGTGCGGATGACCACATCGCCCACACGAATGGGGGTCAGCATATTTTTATACTTGTGATTCATATTCATCCTCCTTATGCGGTTACACAATACGAGATGATACTATTTTATCAAGGTTTCTTAGTAATTACAACCGCAGGATGGGCACCTGTTGTTCCGTTTATCCTTGAATATGCAAAAAATATACAATTCCATCTGTGAAATCATAATAATTCTTCTCTGCACCCGCAGGTGCCTCCGGTGGCTCCAGGGAAAACCGCCTCCGGAAGGGGGAGAACTTGCGGGGAATACTTTTCTTTTCCGTCCCAATATGATAAAATATTCTTCAAAGAACTTGACTTGGAAGGTTGTTTTCAATGGATAAAATTGATATGCATGTACACACCACCGCCTCTGACGGAACCCGCTCCCCCATGGAGTGCGTCTCTCTGGCGGCAATGGCAGGCCTCAAGGCCATCGCCATTACGGATCACGATACCATGGCGGGCATCAAGGAGGCCGGAGAAGCCGGCGAGCTGTTGGGCGTTTCCATCATCCCCGGTATCGAGATCTCCAGCGACTATCTGGGCCGGGACGTCCATGTGCTGGGCTATTTCCTCAGCGAAGATGCCCCGGAGCTGCGGGAATATCAGAATTGGGTCACGGAAGCCCGCCGGGAGCGGAACGAAAAGATCGTAGAAAAGCTCCAAAACAAGGGCTTTGATATTTCCATGGCTCAGCTTGAAGAAGCCCATCCCGGCGCCGTGTTGGGTCGCCCCCACATTGCCCAGCGGCTTGTGGAGCTGGGGGTGGCAAAAACCGTGGACGAGGCCTTCCGGCGCTATCTGTCCAAGGGAAGAAGCTGTTATGTGGAGCGGCAGCGGATCCCCTTCGAGGAGGCTGCCAAGCTGATCAAAAAGTGCGGCGGCGTGGCGGTGCTGGCTCATCCCTTGCAGTACGGCTTTGACAAGGTCAACCTGGACAAGCTGGCAAAGGCAGCTCACGACGCAGGTTTTTCCGGCATGGAGATCTACTATACCGGCTATACCCAGAAGGACATTGAAAAGCTCTTTGATCTGGCAGAGAAGTACACCCTTTTGCCCACCGGCGGCAGTGATTTCCATGGGGACACCAAGCCCGGCGTGTCCATCGGAACCGGTGACGGCAAGCTGGTGGTGCCGGCCTATTTCCTGATCATGCTGGCAAGAAGCCAGTATTCCTGAGTGTGAAGCCATGAAAAGTAAACAGAAATCCGCTATTTTTATGGCGATCCTGGCGGCTGCGCTGTATGCCCTGAATTCCCCCATCTCCAAGCTGCTGCTCAGTGATGTGCCCTCAAAGGTCATGGCAGCCCTGCTCTATTTGGGTGCAGGCATGGGCATGGGACTGGTACGGCTGATCCAACTCCGTCTGGGGAAGGTCACCCAGGAGCAGCCCCTGACCAAAAAGGACCTGCCCTACACCGTGGGCATGGTGCTTCTGGACATTGCCGCACCGATTTTTCTCATGACCGGCCTCACCATGACCACGGCGGCAAACGCCTCCCTGCTGAACAATTTTGAGATCGTCACCACCTCCCTGATCGCTCTGGTGATCTTTCGAGAGAAGGTCTCCCGGCGGCTCTGGCTGGCCATCGGCCTTGTGACCCTGTCCAGCATTGTGCTGTCCTTCGAGGATATGAGCAGCTTTTCCTTTTCTCTCGGCTCTCTGTTTGTGCTGCTTGCCTGTGTCTGCTGGGGTTTTGAGAACAACTGTACCCGTATGCTGTCCAAGTCCGATCCCCTGGAGATCGTGGTCATCAAGGGCTTCGGTTCCGGTTTCGGCGCATTGATTATCGCCCTGGCAGCCGGGGAACATCTGCCCGGCGTGGGCTACATTCTGGGGGCGCTGGCTCTGGGCTTCGTGGCCTACGGCCTGTCCATTTTCTTCTATATCTATGCCCAGCGGGACCTGGGTGCCGCCAAAACCAGCGCCTATTATGCCCTGGCCCCCTTCATCGGTGTGGCCCTGTCCTTTCTCATTCTGCGGGAAACCCCCACCATCAGCTTTGCCGTGGGCCTGGTCATTATGATCCTGGGAACCTATTTTGCCTCCACGGATCCCCAGCCGGAATAATCACCCCTGGGAAAATCTATCTTCTTGAAAGGGAGTCCTTCCTTTGGAAATTTATTTAGACAACGCTGCCACCACCAAGCCCTGCGGGGCGGCTGTGGAGGCCATTACAAATGCCCTGACGGAAAACTGGGGCAATCCCTCCGCTGTCCATCAGCGGGGACTTTTGGCGGAAAAGGCCATGAAGCTGGCCCGTGAGCAGGTGGCCGATGCCCTGGGCTGCCGCTCTGAGCAGGTATTCTTCACCTCCGGTGGCACAGAAGGTGACAATTTCGCAGTTTTCTCCGTGGCCCAGAAGTATCACAAGCGGGGAAAGCACATCATCACCACCGCCGTGGAGCACCACGCCGTGCTCAATCCCATTCGGCATCTGGAAGCCCAGGGCTTTGAGGTGACCTATCTGGTACCCGGCGAGGATGGTACCATCTCCCGGCAACAGCTTTTGGGCGCACTGCGTAAGGACACCATTCTGGTATCCATTATGATGGTGAACAACGAGACCGGCGCCATCAACGACATTGCTTCGCTGGCAAAGCTGACCCACATGAAGTCCGACGCCGTGTTCCATACCGACGCCGTTCAGGGCTTTATGAAGGTTCCCTTCCGGGCTTCCTCTCTAGGAGCAGACATTATTACCGTGTCCTCCCACAAGATTCAGGGGCCCAAGGGTTGCGGTGCAGTCTATGTTGATAAGAAGCTCCATCTGCCGCCCTTTATGTACGGCGGCGGGCAGGAGAAGAATATGCGCTCCGGCACGGAAAATGTGCCCATGATTTTGGGCTTCGGCGCAGCCTGCCGGGAGGCTTCCAACAATCTGCCGGAGAAGCTGCGGCACATGGAGGCCCTCAAGCAGCGCTGTCTGACCCTGCTGGGAGAGAAGGTACCCCAAGCCGTGGTGCTGGGCAGCCATCAGGCTCCCCACATCATTTCTCTGGCAGTGCCGGGGGTCCGTTCTCAGGGCCTGATCGGCTGCCTTCAGGAGAAAAAAATCTATGTTTCCGCCGGTTCCGCCTGTGCAAGGGGCCATCGGAGCCATGTGATGGAAGCTATGAACATTGCGCCGGAGCTGATCGACGGCTCCATCCGTGTGAGCTTCTGCTACGACAGCACCATGGAACAGGTAGAGACCTTCGTGGTTGCTCTGGCGGAGGCTGTGGAACAACTGCGCTAAACCGGGAGGTATATCCATGAAACACAGAACGCTGCTGGCCCTGCTGCTGGCTCTGCTTTTGATCTTCACCGCCTGCACCGTAGAAATGGTGGATGGATACGAATACGCAGACCGGGAAACATCGGTAATTTCCGTAGAGGCACCCGCCGACACCTCCGGCGTTATCACCCTCAACAATATTCCCGATTATTCCGGGGAGCCCTATGTGGAGATCAACGGCAACATGCCGGATTTCGCAGAGGATCAGTTTACCACGGAATCCTATGAGTTTTACACCGATTTGGATCAGATTGGCCGATGCGGCATCTGCTTTGCCAACATCGGTCAGGATCTGATGCCCACAGAGGAGCGAGGCTCCATCAGCTCCGTACATCCCTCCGGCTGGGTTCAGGCCCAATATGACTGTGTGGACGGCAAAAATCTCTATAACCGCTGCCATCTCATCGGATTCCAGCTCACCGGTGAGAATGCCAACGACCACAACCTGTTCACCGGCACCCGGTATCTCAATGTGGTGGGCATGCTGCCCTTTGAAAATCAGGTGGCGGAGTATATCAGGGAGACAGGCAACCATGTACTCTACCGTGTGACCCCCGTTTTTGAGGGCAGCAATCTGGTATCTTCCGGAGTTCAAATGGAGGCCATCAGCGTGGAGGACAGGGGAGAAGGGGTTTGCTTCAATGTGTACTGCTACAATGTGCAGCCCGGGGTGGTCATCAACTACGAGACCGGCGAGAGTTATCTTGCTGAGACGGAATCCACCGGGGAAGAGGCCACTTATGTTCTCAACACCTCCGGCCGGAAGTTCCATCTGCCGGACTGCTCCAGCGTGGAGGACATGAAGGAGGAGAACAAGCAGGAATATACCGGCACCAGAGAAAATCTCATTGCCCAGGGTTATACCCCCTGCGGAAGATGTGATCCTTAAAACGAAACAGCAGCGGGAAGGTGTTTCCTGCTGCTGTTTTTCGTCTTTGGAGTGCTTCCGCACCGGTATGTATTCGCCGAGGGCCTTTCGTTATCGAACTGCTTCCTGCATCCACCCTCAGTCAGCTTTGCTGACAGCGCCTTCTCCAAGGAGCTTGCGGCGCTCCCGCGCCCGTACATTATTTATGATATTTCGAGCCCGCCAGGATGCTCTCCGCACGGTAGATCTGCTCCAGCACCATGACCCGGGCCAGATGGTGGGGGAAAGTCATGGGACTCATGCTCAGGCGAAAATCTCCCTGGGCCTTCAGCTCCGGGTCAATGCCAAAGGAGGAGCCTATGAGAAATACCAGGTCAGATTTTCCTCCGGTGCGGACCGAAGAAAATTTATTCGCCAGTTCCTCAGAAGAAAGCAACTTCCCTTCGGGGGTCAGAACGCAGAGCCAGCTATTTTTGGGCAGCTTCTGCCGGACGGCCTCCGCTTCTTTTTTCAGTGCCGCATCGATCTGTGCCCGTGAAGGGTTGTCCGGCAGCTTTACCTCCGGCAGCTCAATGATATTTATGCCGCCATAGGCTTTGAGCCGCTTCTCATACTCCGCCACGGCAGATTTATAAAAGGGTTCCTTTAATTTCCCCACAGTAATAATGGTTAACATAATATCTTACCCCTGTTTTTTGCCCCAGCCCAGAATCTTTTCCTTTTCGCCATCCTTCAGGCACCGCTTGGGCAGAATGGAGCAGTTGTTTTTACCGGAGTACAGCAGCAGATTGGATTTGGATTCCTTGATCCAGCCTTCGGTCCACTTGACTTCGCCGGTCTGCTCTCCCACCGTCAGGGTGAAGCCGCCGGGGGTCAACCGATAGTCCATCTGAACCTTGTCATAGCCCATTTTGTCAAAGTTCTTATAGCCGGAATATTCATAGGCGCCCCAGAGTAGCAACAGGATCAACGCAGGCCCGAAGAGGGTATAGATCGTGACCTTTTGGGTCACCAGCATCACCACTGCCATGACAGCATAGACGGCCAGCCAAAGGATCAGATAGGGCTTTACCATCAGGCGACGCATGGACTGCATTACCTCGGGCCGGGTAAGGCCCTCTACAGTCACGTCGATGCACAGGGAACCGGAATTTTTTTCTTCCATGGGAGTTTCTCCTTCTTGATTTCAAGTGTGTGAGCAGAGGATTTCGCAGGGGCCGATGCCCACATCGGCCTGACGGGAATTTTCCACAATAACAGGAGGTTTCCGGCGAATGCGTACTGCGGTATCCCTCATCCACCACCGCTACGCGGCGATTCCCCTTGGGGAAGGGGAATGTTAAGAAAAGATGGTGCGGATTCCTCCGCACCACCCATAAATCGCTATGTAACTTAAGCCAGACCAGCGGTGATGATGGCCATCTTGTAGACCTCGTCGGCGTTGCAGCCACGGGACAGGTCGTTGATGGGAGCATTCAGACCCAGCAGGATGGGGCCGTAAGCAGCGAAGCCGCCCAGACGAGCTGCGATCTTGTAACCGATGTTACCGGCGGTAACGTCGGGGAAGATGAAGGTGTTGGCCTGACCGGCAACCTGAGAGCCGGGGAACTTCAACTGGCCGACCTCGGGAGCAACAGCAGCGTCAAACTGCATCTCGCCGTCCACGGGAACGTCCATGACTTCCTTGGCCTTAGCAACAGCGTTCTGAACCTTGGTAACACCGTCGGACTTTGCGGAGCCCTTGGTGGAGAAGCTCAGGAAAGCAACCTTGGGGTCGATGCCGAAGGTCTGAGCGCACTTGGCGGTCTCCTGTGCGATCTCAACCAGCTCGTCCTCGTTGGGGTCGATATTGATGGCGCAGTCGCCCATGCAGAGCTTTTCCTGGGTGCCATCAGCCTTGTCACGAACCATGATAAAGCAGGAGGACACGATGGAGTTGCCGGGCTTGGTCTTGATGAGCTGCAGAGCGGGACGAACGGTATCAGCGGTGGAATAGGTGGCGCCGCCCAGCAGGCAGTCAGCCTTGCCCATCTTTACCAGCATGGTGCCGAAATAGTTGCCCTTGACCAGGTTGGCCTTGCACTGCTCGGGAGTCATCTTGCCCTTGCGGAGCTCTACCATCTTAGCAACCATCTCGTCCATCTCAGCGTAGGTCTCGGGATCGATGATCTCCACGCCCTCAATGTCGAAGCCGCACTCCTTTGCCTTACCCTCGACCTCGGCAACGTTGCCGACCAGGATGACAGGCATGATGCCCTCAGCCTTCAGGCGAGCGGTGGCCTCCAGAATACGAGCGTCGGCGCCCTCGGTGAAGACGATGGTCTTGGGTTCAGCCTTCAGCTTCTCAATCAAAGCATTGAACATTGTAATCTACCTCCGTAAATTTAATATCTAAGGAAGTGCCAATGCCCGTTGATTCCGGCGAGCATTCTCCGGCACTCTACTTATTATACTACATCATTTTTGGTATCTCAACTGGAATTTGCACAGAGCGGGAAATTTTCCCCTATGCCTTCGGATTTACTGGGATTCTTCCTCCGTCTCCTGCGACTCCTGCGACTCCTGAACCTCTGCGTCTTGGGCCTCCGTGTCTTGAGGCTCCTGTTTTGCCTCCGCTTTTTTCAGCTTTTGCAGGACCTTCTTCATTTTCTGCTTGGAGGCGGGCTTCCATTTGGAAAAATCATCCCGTGGGGGATAGTTCCAATCTTCATAATCCTCAGTATTGGTGGACAGCCCTCGATTTTCAAGAACCTTATTTACCACTTCCCGCAGGATCTTGTATATCACCGCAAAGGTGGGCACACCAATGACCATGCCCGGTACGCCGAACAGGTTGCCGAAGACCAGAATGGATACCACCACCCAAATGCTGCTCAGGCCCGTGGCATCGCCCAGAATCAGGGGGCCGATCACATTGCCGTCCAACTGCTGCAGCACAATGACAAAAATCACGAAATAAACACACTTGATGGGGTCAATGACCAGCAGCAACAGGGCCGAGGGAATGGCACCGATAAAGGGGCCAAAGAAGGGGATCACGTTGGTGGCTCCCACAAAAATGGAGATCAGCAGGGTATAGGGCATTCTCAGGCAACTCAGGCCAATGAAGCACAGCACACCGATGATTGCGGAGTCCACGAGCTTACCGCCGATGAAGCCGCCGAAGGCTCGATTGGCGAAGGTGCAGATATTGAGCGCATAACTGCCCTTTTTTCTGCCCAGCATGGCATAGATCAGCTTTTTTCCCTGGGCCAGAAACTTATCCTGTCCGCTGAGTAGATACACGGAAATAATCACACCGATGATCAGGTTCAGCGTTCCCTTTACCACACCCACCACACTGGTGGTTAGCGTCACCAGCAAGGTCTGGATCTTGGGCAGCAGCTCGTTCTGGAGGAAGTTGCTGAGATAATTATAGATCTGATCCATAAAGCCCTCGGTAATATTTTGCAGTTCCGGGGTATCCTCAATGAATTTCAGCACCCATCCGTTGAGGGTCTCATAATAAACAGGCAAATTGCCCACGATGGTCACGATGCTGTCAATGAGCTGGGGCAGGACCATTGCGATCAGTGCCCAGACGATCAGCACTGCCACCACAAGGGCCGCAAGGATGCCAATGGTCTTTGCCAGACCTTCCGCTTTCTCCGGCTTTTTGATGACTTTTTGCAGCGGAGAAGTCAGTAGCAGTTTCACCCGGTTTACGATGGGATGCAGCAGGTAGGCGATGACCAGGCCATACAGCACGGGAGACAGGGTAGCCATAAAGGACTTGGCAAAGGCCAGGAAGGAGGGCAGCTTTGTCACAAGCTGCAACAGCACGATGGCCCCTGCAATAACGATGAACGCCGTCAGGCCCCAGCGAAAATAGACATTCTCCCGGTGTTTTTCAAATAAGGTTTCTTCTTTCTTTTCTTTTTCGTCCATAATGTTCCTCCTGTGGAAGACGTATGCTTGCAGGGTCTTCATTCTAGCCTCTGTCATTTTTCTCCAGCCACAAGAAATGGCCCTCTTGCGCTTTAGTATATCACATTCTTAAAGAAATTGCATCCCGGTTTCCATAAAATCATCCAAAATCGCACAAACTGATGCCCAAAATACATTTTTCCGGATTGTAATGGATCGAAAAACACGGTATGATAGATTGGTAAGAAATCGAAGGAATTTCCGAAAGGAGTATCTTTTATGAATCATCGCTACAATCACATTTTATCCCCCGTAAAGGTGGGCAATCTGGTGCTGAAAAACCGTCTGATCGCCTCCAAGTGCATCCCCGAGGGCATTCAGGGGCCCCAGACCTGGCCCACAGAACAGACCATCAACTTTGCCGCCTCCCTGGCAAAGAACGGCGCCGCCGTGGTGACCTGCGCCCCCGGCATCTTCCGGGATCACAACCCCGAGCAGATGTTTACCAGTGATTTCAACATGGAAAGCCGCCAGGTGAAGCGCTGCTTCCGCCGCATGATCGACCGGATCCATGCCCACGGCTCCGTGGCCTCCGCCTCCACCATGCTGTATGTACCGGCAGACAAGGCCATTTCCGACATTTATGACATGTCCCTGGTGCCCCAGGCTTTGCTGGACCCCGGCCCGGAATGTATTTTGGGTCGTGACGGCAAGCCCCTCCCCGGCATGACCACCCAGGAGATTCAGGACTTTATTCAGAAATTTGCCCGCCGCTGCCGTGAGCTGCAAAACATCGGCTTCGACATGGTGAACATCTATATGAGCTATGACATGTCCATTCTGGCAAAATCCCTGTCTCCCGCTCTAAACCAGCGAAAGGATCAGTACGGCGGCAGCTTTGAGAACCGCGCCCGTCTTACCATGGAGCTGTTCCAGGCCATTAAGGACCAGTGCGGCAAGGATTTCCCCATCGAAATTCAGATTTCCGGCGAGGAATTTGCGGATCACGGCTACACCGTGGATGATTTTGTGAAATATTGCAAGCTGTGCGAAGGTCTGGTGGACATTTTCCAGCTTCGTGCCCCCACCGGCGACCTGACCCATGCCTCCCATTACACCTCCAGTAAAGAAGCGCCCATCTCTCTGGCCTACGCCGAGGCCTTCAAAAAGGCAGGGGTCAAGGGCCTTTGCGCCCCTGTAGGCGGCTTCCAGGACCTGGACGTGATCGAAAAAGCCATGGCAGAGGGCAAAATGGACATGGTGGCCATGGCCCGTGCCTTTATCTGCGACGAGGAATACGGCATCAAGCTGCTGGAAGAACGGGGCGAGGATGTGGTACCCTGTATCCACTGCGACAACTGCCACCAGGCATACTGCTCCGTAAATCCAAAAATCGGACTCCAGGAAGTCTGGCCCAACATGTTTGACGCACCCAGAAAGGTGAAAAAGGTGGCCGTCATCGGCGGCGGCGTGGCTGGCATGGAGGCCGCCATCACTGCCGCAGAGCGGGGCCATCAGGTGACCCTGTTTGAGCAGACCGATTCTCTGGGCGGCCAGCTAAAGCATGCGGATTACCTGCCCTGCAAGTGGTCCCTCCACGATTTGAAGGAACACCTCATCCGCCAGGTGGAGAAGTTCGGTGTGGAAGTTAAGCTGAACACTGCTGCGGAGCCTGCCATGCTGGAGGGCTATGACGCCATCATCGCCGCTGTGGGAGCCAAAGCCAAGGAAGCGCCCATGCCTGTGGCCCAGGGCGTAAAGGTCTGGACTCCCATGGACGTCTTCGGTCACGAGGCAGAGCTGGGCGAACATGTAGTGGTAGTCGGTGGCGCCATGACTGCGGTGGACACTGCGTTCTATCTACTGGATCACGGTCACAAGGTCACCATTCTGACCAGAAACAACGAAGCAGGTCACGACTACAACGCCCACAGCAAGGGTGCCTTTAAGGCTGTGCTGAACGGACGGGAGAATCTCACGGTAATCAATAACTGCACTACTGACGCAGTGGAAGAAAACCTGGTGAAATACACCCAGACCTTCGGCAAACCCCAGGGCATGCCCATGGGCGGCCCGGATCTGCCTCCCATGCCCGGCCCCATGATGCCCATGAACGACGGCCCCAAGGAGCCTCCCAGAGAGGAAAAGGGCCAGGTGACCTTTGACAGCATTGTGATTTCCGCAGGCCGTGACGCTCTGGTGGAGGAAAGCTACGCTTTCGCCGGTATTGCGCCCGAGTTCTATGTGGCAGGTGACGCCAACCTGATGAACTTTGAAACCCTTCAGGGTGGCCCCGGCGGCGGAGCCTGCAAGGCCGACGGCCCCACCACCATCGGCACCATCCGCCACGCCATGTATACCGGCTATACCGCAGCAAGCAATCTGTAACGGAAGTCCTGAACGTCATCGTACTTTGCGACGACAAGTTTCACGTGAAACACCGCTCTCGTTTGAGGGCGGTGTTTTTGCAGTGAGCTTTCCACATGTCATTTATTGCATGTTTCCTCACGTTGATGACATCGTACCTGCAATTGCCGAATCTTACTATTTTGGATTACAGCATGTTTCACGTGAAACATGCGCTTTTCCTTCACAAATACCTTGCAAAGAGAATCACTACTTGATATAATTAAAGTCTGAAAAAGACACAAAAAAGGAGGCGGTAACATGATCCTGGCCCTGGTAAATCAGAAGGGCGGCGTGGGAAAAACCACAACTGCGGTAAGTCTAACGGCAGCCCTGACGGCTTTGGAAAAAAAGGTCCTGCTGTGTGATTTCGACCCCCAGGCCAACGCCACCTCCGGTCTTGGCGTGGAGAAAACAGAGGTCACCAATTCCAGCTATGACGTAGTCATTAACGAAGTACCTGTGAAGGAAGCCATCGTCCATACCAAGTTTGGCGATCTTTTGCCTTCTTCGGCGGCATTGGCAGGCGCGGGCATCGAGCTTGTGGCCCTGCCCCGGCGGGAATTTCGGCTGAGAGATGCCCTGAAAGCGGTGGAATCGGAGTATGATTTCATTCTAATCGACTGTCCCCCTTCTCTGGAGTTGCTGACACTGAACGCCCTTTGTGCTTCAGATCAGGTTTTGATCCCCGTACAGTGCGAATATTACGCTTTGGAGGGCCTGTCCGACCTGATGACCACCCTGCGGGCGGTGAAGCGGGCCTATGTACCCACCATGGGCATTTTTGGACTGGTGCTGACCATGTACGATGGCCGAACCAATCTTAGTATGCAGGTGGCCCAGGAGGTACGGCGGCATTTCCCTGGCAAGGTGTTTGCCTCCGTGATCCCCAGAAACGTCCGTCTCAGCGAAGCCCCCTCCCACGGTCTGCCCATTACGGCCTATGACAAGCTGAGCCGGGGCGCCGAAGCCTATACAAAGCTGGCAGAGGAAGTTATAAAGCGGGAAAAGGAATTTGCGGGGGTATAATTGAGATGTACCGATGCAGTCTTGTTCTCCCTCGAGAGGCAAGCATGGTGCAATAAAGGAGTAAAACATGGCAAAATCAACATCCAAGGGCCTCGGCAAGGGCCTGGGCGCATTGTTTGTGGAGCCTGAACCCCAGGAAATAGCAGCAAAAAGCACCCACACCCTGCCCATTCAAAAGCTGGAGCCCAATCGGAACCAGCCCCGTCAGGATTTTGACGAGGTGGCTCTGCAGGAGCTAGCAGACTCCATTTCGGAGCATGGCCTGATCCAGCCAATCGCCGTCCGCCCGTTAAGTGACGGCTATTATCAGATCATCGCCGGTGAGCGGCGATGGCGGGCCTCCCGGTTGGCGGGACTGAAGGAAGTACCGGTGAACATCATCGAGGCCGACGAAAAGACCGCCGCAGAGCTGACCCTCATCGAAAACCTCCAGCGGGAGGACTTGAATCCCATGGAAGAGGCCCGGGGCTATGAAGCCCTGATCTCCCAATATGGATTAAGCCAGGAAGAAGCCGCAAAGAGCGTAGGAAAATCCCGTCCGGCAGTGGCAAACGCCCTGCGGCTTTTGAAGCTGCCCAAGTCCATTGTATCCCTGGTTGAGGACGGAAGCCTCAGCGCCGGACATGCCCGGGCACTGATCCCCCTGGAAAGTGAAAAGCTCCAGAAGGAGGCCGCTTCCAAGATCATTGCCGAACAGCTCTCCGTCCGGCAGACGGAAGCCCTGGTAAAGCGGCTTATGGCCCCCAAATCGGAACCGGAACCCAAGGATATCCTTCAGGTGGACTATTATAAGGAGTGCGAAATGTCCCTGAGCAAGGCCCTTGGCAGAAAAGTCACCATATCCCACGGCAAAAAGCGTGGAAAATTCCAGATTGAATACTACGGTCAGGAGGATCTTCAGGCCCTCATTGAGGCGCTGGAATCCCTGGGCCGAAATAACTGATAAATCAATTTATTATTGAGGTGGAAAGAAATGCTTGACATTAAGTTTGTCCGGGAGAATCCGGAGATCGTAAAGGAAAACATTCGTAAGAAGTTCCAGGACCAGAAGCTGCCCCTGGTGGACGAGGTCATCGAACTGGACGCACAGCACCGTGCAGCCATCGCTGAGGCACAGGACCTGCGTGCCGCCAGAAACAAGCTGTCCAAGGAAGTGGGCAAGCTCATGGGCATGGCAAAGAAGGACCCCTCCAAGCTGGAGGAGGCCGAGGCCGTGAAGGCTCAGGTCAAGGCCCAGGCGGATCGTCTGGCTGAGCTGGAGAAGCTGGAGGAAGATCTGGCTGCAAAGATCCGTCCCATTATGCTCACCATTCCCAACATCATCGATCCCTCCGTGCCCATCGGCCCCAACGACGAGCACAATGTGGAGGTTCA
>CAZEPQ010000035.1:0-16251 GCA_964514175.1 uncultured Oscillospiraceae bacterium | reverse complement strand
GAAGGTGTCGTAGAAGGTGCCTTTGAAAATCACGTTGGTGACTGTGGCGGTGAGGACGCCTCCGGCCGGGGGAACAATGTCGATGTCCTCGGGGCGGATGACCACGTCTACAGGCTCGTTTCTGCCGAAGCCCTTGTCGAGACACTTGTAGCGGTGACCGAAGCATTCCACTTCATAGTCCTTCCGCATGATGCCGTCGAGGATATTGCTCTCGCCGATGAAGTCCGCAACGAAGGCGTTTTGGGGTTCGTTATAAATATCCACAGGGGAACCGATCTGCTGAATGGAGCCCTTATCCAAGACCACCACGGTGTCGCTCATGGCCAGAGCCTCTTCCTGATCGTGGGTGACATAGATGAAGGTGATTCCCATGGCCTGCTGGATCCGCTTGAGCTCGGTCTGCATGTCTTTTCTAAGACGCAGATCAAGAGCGCCCAGAGGTTCGTCCAGCAGAAGGACCTTGGGCTGATTTACCAGGGCACGGGCAATGGCCACACGCTGCTGCTGTCCGCCGGACAGGGCAGTGACCTTGCGGTTCTGGAAGCCCTTGAGACTGACGATTTCCAGCATTTCAGTGACACGGCGGTCAACCTCTTTTTCGCTGAGCTTGGAGACCCGCAGGCCAAAGGCGATATTATCATAAACATCAAGATGCGGGAAGAGTGCGTATTTCTGGAATACGGTATTGATCTTCCGCCGGTAAGGTGGCACATCGTTGATGCGCTTTCCGTCAAAAAACACGTCTCCAGAAGTAGGCTTCTGGAAACCTCCGATGATGCGCAGCGTGGTGGTTTTGCCACATCCGCTGGGGCCCAGCAAAGTTAAAAATTCGCTGTCGTTAATGGTCAAATCAATGGATTTGAGAACCTGCTCTCCATCCTCAAAGGTCATGTTGACATTCTGGAGACGAATGAGTTCTTTTGCCATTTATCCTCCCCCGTTCTGTCGAAAAATTCCGTGCCCCAGAGCATAGTATCTGCTAAATGACACGGATAATGTTATTATAAGTTACAAGGGGGCGTTGTCAAGATAAAAAATCGGGAAAGAATAAAATTTGTCGGAATGATAAAAAACAGGGGAATTTCACTGTGTAAATCGTGAAATCGGAGAAATTTTGGGTGCGCCTCAAAGGAGACGCACCCATCAAAAAAGCGTATGGTTATTCATCCTGCGGTGGTTCACTCTTTGCTGTGTTTGGTGCTCTCTTTTTGCCCCGACGTTTCACAATCGTAAGAACTGCGGTAAAAATAACCAGAACCGGCAGAAGTATGGGAAGTGCTGCAATAAAGAACTTCAACAGGGATTTTCCGGTATTGGCCATCCAGTGCAGTGTGTTTTCCACGGCCTGGCCTACTTCCTCCCAATAGGTCAGCTCCTGCACCGGAGTGGGGGTATAGATCTCCACCTCCTGAATGAAGAGGCTGACGGTGCTGTAGGATACCTGGTTGTCCCAGTTGGTGAGGAGAGAGGTGAGGGATTCCATTTCATAGCGGATATCGCTGAGACGGCCTTCTACAGAGATCATGTCCTCCACGGTTTCCGCCTTTGAAAGGATCTCCAGGAGCCGTGCTTCCTCTGTTTTATAGGCGTTCAGTCGGGATTCTGTATCGGTATACTGGGTGGTGATATTGGTGGCATCGTTGGTGAGATAGGTCACATTGCCGATGGTGGTCAGGGAAGCGGTGACGGCGGCATAATTCTCCCGTGGGATCCGCAGGGTGTAGGAAGCGGTGCGGTAGGAGGAATAGCCATAGTAGCTGGACTGGAGATCGCTGCCGGTGACGGAGGAACTTTCGATGAAGCCTTCGTACTGGGCAAGCAGCTTGGACACGGTTTCAAGGCTTTCTTCAAATTCAGTGGTTTCGATCTCGGCATAGGCGGTATAGATGATCTTTTGGGAGAGATCCACAGAGATATCGCCGGTTACGAGACCGTCGGTGCCGTATTCTTCTTCAGGCATTGCGGCAGGGGCTTCTGCTACTTCGGCGGGAGCGGCGGCTTCGGTGTCCATATAAACTTCTTCCACGCCGCAGTCGGCTGTGGCCACTGCGATTTCGCTGGCACCGCAGCCGAAAAACAGGGAGAAGGCCAGCAGGAACGCAAGAAACAAACTGATCTTTTTCATTAAAGTGTACCTCCTTTTTGGTTTCTACTTTCTATGACGCAAAAAAGTAAGAAATGTTGCATGAAATCGGAAAATAAAAATGAAAAAAGGAAATGGAAGAAGATTTTGTTGTGAATCCAAGGATTGTGTGGTATACTCAACGGGATTAAGCGAAAGAAAGAGGTTGGTTCTAATGGACCTGATTAAAGACGATCTTGGGAAGGTTTTCCGAAAATACTTCTTCTCATCCATGGGCAGTGCCCTGGTCATGAGCATTTATCTCTTTGTGGATGCAGTGATCGTGGGACAGGCGGCCGGTCCTGCAGGCGCCGCCACCATGGCAATTATGAACCCGGCCTACGGTGTGCTGATCTTCCTGGCGCTGGTTTGCGGCATTGGTGGCAGTGTGCTGATGAGTGCGGCCTGGGGCGAGGGGAACCGGGAGGAAGGAAATCGGTTCTTCACCTGTGGCGTGATCCTGATGGCGATTGTTTCCGTGATGATCTGGCTGGTACTGCTGATCTTCCACGATCCTCTGTTCCGGCTGTTTGGCGCCGATGATGAGATTCTGGAGACAGCCATGACCTATGCCTGGTGGATCATTGGGTTTACACCCCTGATCATGCTGTCTGTATTTCTGGCCTTCTATGTCCGAAACGACGGAAATCCCGGCCTTGCCATGCTGGCAGTGCTGATCGGCGGCACCTTCAATATGGTGGCGGACTGGGCCCTTGTGTTCCCTGTAGGCATGGGAATCGGCGGTGCAGGCTTGGCTACGGTCATTTCCAATGCGTTGCAGATCGGCATTCTATCCACTCATTTCTTCTCTAAGAAGAATCATTTGAAACTGGTGAAGAACTGCGGCTTCTTCCAGCGGGCACCCAAGGTCATTTCCGTGGGCTTTGGCGCAGGTATGCTGGATCTGGCAAATGTGGTGCTGTTTACCCTGATGAACCAGCAGGTCATGAAGCTGGGTGGTGCCACATATCTGGCTCTGTTCAGTGCTGTGTCCACCCTGTCCACCTTCTTCCAGTCCATTTTCGCCGGAGTGGGACAGGCTCTGCAGCCCATTGCGTCCGCAAACTACGGCGCAAAGGAGATGGGACGTGTTCAGGGCATCCGGAATCGGTCTATACTGGTGGCCGGGGTCCTGGGTATCATCTGTTCTATGATCGGCATTCTTTTCCCGGAACTGGTGGTAAAGGTCACCATGGACGCCACCCCGGAGATCGTGGAGCTGGCCCATATCGCCGTACGGCCCTATTCTGTGATCTTCCTGTTTATGGCTCTGAATGTGACCAGCACCTACTACTTGCAGTCCACGCTGCAGGATAAGAAGGCCACCACTATTTCGCTGCTCCGTGGCCTGGTGATCAGCGGCATTATGATTTTCCTGCTGCCGGCTGTCCTTGGAGAAGGTGCCATCTGGTGGGCGATGCCTGTGGCTGAGATCATTGTGTGTGCGATTGCCATGGGAATGCTGTTTCAGAAAGTGAAATAAGGAAAAGCGCTGTCTCAGGGGGAAACTGCGGCAGAGCTTTTGCAACATATTGTCAAAAAAGGACCTGCTGCAAGGTGATGTGCAGCAGGTCCAAATTTTATGGATTAAGCCTTGGGAGCCACGGTCAGGGTGCCGTCGGCATTCTCGGTGACTACGCCGTTGAGGGTGCAGCCTTCGCCCACAGTCAGCTTGTTGATAATACCAGGAGCGGTAACATTCCAAACAGCGCCATCGGTCAGGGTGACATCTACAGTGTTGTCGCCGTTGAAGAAGTTGCGGTTCTCAACGTGAGCCAGGTAGTAGAACTCCTTGATGGTGAAGTGGGTGTTCTGCTTGCCGTTCTCGTCGATGTGACGGGTCTCGGTGCAGGAAACAGCGCCGTTGAGGACAGCACCCTTGCCCAGGTTGACATGCAGGGGCTTGGGCTTCTGGCCATAGTAGCCGGTGCCGTTAAACACGTCGCCGTTGAGGACAGCGTCAGTGACATTCAGTTCGCAGTCGGACTTGGCAGGAGCGCCCATGCCGCCGCCGGGGCCGCCAGGACCACCAGGGCCGCCAGGACCGCCGGGGCCACCAGGTCCGCCGGGAGCGCCGCCAGGACCACCGGGGCCACCAGGACCGCCGGGAGCACCGCCAGGACCACCGGGACCACCAGGGCCGCCAGCCATGGGATCAAAGGAGGGAGCGGGCATCTTGGAAGTGATCTGGCCATTCTCGGAGGGCCAGCCGGGAACTTCGTTGAACTCGGTGTTGAACATGGGGCCAGCGGCAGTCATAGCTGCACCAACCAGGTTGTCATCGTCGTCCATCATCTGGAGAATGACGCCGTTGCCGGTCTTCAGCTTAGCATTGTCGGAAACTTCGCAGACCACGCCGCCGGACTTTAGCAGGAATACAGCATTGTTTGCATTGACCTCGGTACCCTCGGTGTAGACAATCTTGCCATCGCCGTGAGCCATGACACCGAATTCGCAGTCGATGCGGGTGATGCGGCCCTTGCCGGGGGCCTCATAAACAGTCTCACCGGTGACGGGGGAGACCAGCTTAATGGTACCGTTGGAGGATTTGTAGATGCCGGTGCCGCCACGAAGAACAGCGCCCATGCAGCCGACCTTGATGTCGACGCCGGAGAACTCTTCGAAAGCGTTGCCGATGATGTAGGAGCCGTAGCCGGAGCCATACTTCAGAGCGTAGGGATCCTTGGTGTCGGAGGTGGGAACATCTTCACCCAGGAGGATCATATCGGAGTCCACAACATACAGATGCATGTTCTGGCCTGCGTCAGTGGACAGAACGCCCCACTGGTTTGCCTTGAAGCAGGAGTCTACGATATATGCGGTGCCGCGGTCGCCTTCCAGGTTGATGCCGCGGGCATTGCCGCCAATGCCCAGAACCCAGGGGGGAGCCACCATGGTCTTCTGGTTTGCGGAGTTTACATAGCCGTCATACAGGGTGCCGCCGTGGATTGCCACGTTGCAGTCCTTGAAGAGGACTTCGGAACGCTCGTCGCTGAAAGCTGCGGGCTTGGCTACGCCGCGGGAGTTGATCTTGGTCTTCTCGATGGTAATCTTGGAATCCTTCAGCGCAGTGATGATGGAGCCGTAGCCGGAGAAGTCAGAGATGTGCTTGCCATCGGACTTGGTGTTAAAGTTCAGCACAGAGTTCTTGATGCTGTACTTGCCGCCTACAGAGACGATAGCGGAGAAGTCATCGGAGGTGGAGTTAATGACAACACCATCCATGCCTTCAGCGGTAACGGTGCCGCCCTGGACGGCGCCAAGAGCAGAGTTAGCCTCGTCGATGCCGTCAGCGTTGAGCATGACAGCTGCACGATAGGGCTCAATACCACGACCGGTGTAGCTGGAGGGGATCTCGGTCATGGGAGTGGTGACGATGAATTCAGCGTTGTCGGGATATTCCTTCTCAGGAACATAGGAAACTTCTACGCCATCCACCAGCACGGTGACCAGCTTGCCCTCAGGAGCAGTAAAGGTTTTCATGTGGGATTCTCCTTTATGTTAGAATTGGCCTTTCGGCCGGAGAAAGCCATTTTGCTTTCTAACTGCTTTATAGTATACAGCCTTTTGACGAGGATGGCAAGGATTTTTCTGAGGTGAATATGGGCGGTTTTTCAACCGTATGTGCTCATTTGCGTGAAAATGCCGGAGTGCATCAACACTCCGGCAAATTTTATTCAGAAGGAGAGGGAGAAGTGGTGGTCTGCTCGGTAGCTTCGGTGGTTTCGGGAGCAGCTTCGGCCTCCTGAGTGGCGGTGGCATTGGCAGTGACAGACAGAATCGTCTCAACGCCATCAATCCGACGGGTACTTACGGTAAATCCGGTAAAGTACAAGGTTCCATATTCACCCTGGTCGGGATCCTCCACGTCCACAGGCTCATAATCGGAACGGCTGGGATAACCAAGGGACTCGATGAGCGAGTTGAGAGGTCCACCCACAAAAGCCTTTGCTTCGTCAGCGACAGCCGAGGACACCGGTGCGGGAGGCGCAATGGTGGGAGATGTGGAAGGGGAAGGAGAAGCGGTAGTGCTGGAACCGGAATTAGAGGAGGACGACGGTTTCGTAGAAGGTTTTGCGGTGGTCTCCTCAGGGACTTCCTCGTCCTCGGCTTCATCTTCCTCGTTGGTGCCGGACTGAACATCGTTTCCATCAATGGTGGTGGGACCTTGCTGTACGACGGCGTCTGCCTCGGGGGTCTGAAGAACCTCAGGCATGACCTGACCCATGGAAGGCTGTGCGGAAGGGTCAACTGCAACACCGAAGGTCTGGATGCCCTCGGGACTGGAGGAATCTAGAACAGAATCTCCGGTACGGCCGCAGCCTGCAAGCATCAGTGCGGTCAAGACCGCCAGCAAAATGAGTGTAAAGCGTTTATTGGTCATAAAGACCGCTCCTTTCATAGCTGTAATGAATGGATTATATCATAGTTTTTTGCGTTTGAACAGAGGAAAAATGAAAAAAGAGTTACAAAAAACAGGAAAAATAAGCAAAATGGAAACAAAACCATCGTCCCCAAAAGTTTATGCACCCCGGAGGACGATGATGAAGGTTATTATTTAGCCCAAAGTCTGAATGATCTGGGTGAAGGTCTTGCCGTCCTGGGCCTTGAAGAAGGCGCTGCCGGCCACCATCACGTTGGCTCCGGCCTGGGCGCAGGTCTGACCGGTGCTTTCGTTGACACCGCCATCCACTTCCAGTTCGGTATTGGGATAGCGTTCGTTGATGATCTCACGGATGGCCTGGACTTTGGGCATCATATCAGCCATAAATTTCTGACCGCCGAAGCCGGGTTCTACTGTCATTACAAGTACCAGATCCATCAATCCCCAGTAGGGCTCCAGGGCTTCTGTGGGGGTTCCGGGTTTGATGGAGACGGCGGCCTTGACACCCTTTTCCCGGATGCGCTTCAGCGCTGCCATGTTGTTTTCCACGGTATCGGCCTCGGCGTGGATGGTGAGAATGTCGGCACCGGCGTCGCAGAATTCATCCACATACCGGAGGGGGCGGTCAATCATCAGGTGTACATCCAGCGGAAGCTGGGTGATTTTCCGAATGGCAGCCACCACAGGGATGCCGATGGTGATATTGGGAACGAACTGACCGTCCATCACGTCCACATGGACATAGTCAGCACCGCAGTCCTCTAAATAGTGAATATCCCGCTCCAGATTGACAAAATCAGCAGAGAGAATGGAAGGGGCAAGTTTCGCCATAAATTAATTCCTCCTGTGTGTTGATTTTTAGCCGAAGGTAGATGTGGCAGGGACGATCTTGACCTCGTAGCCCGCCTGCTCCAGCGCTTCCACGATGGCCTGCTTGTGGCTGTGACCGAAGGCTTCCAGGGTGACCTGGAGCTCCACCTCTGCCTGCCGGTTGATGGATACAAACTGGTTGTGATTGAGCTTGATGATGTTGCCCTGAAGCTGGGAGACGATGGTTGCCACCCGGACAAGCTCACCGGGCTGATCCGGCAGCAGTACGGAGAATGTGAAGACTCTGCCTCGGCGAATGAGGCCGTGCTGGACAAGACAGCTCATGGTGATTACGTCCATGTTGCCGCCAGAAAGAATGGGCACCACACATTTGCCCTTGCAGTCAATGTGGTTCAGGGCGGCAATGGTGAGCAGACCGGAGTTCTCCACCACCATCTTGTGCTTTTCCATCACATCCAGGAAGGTGTCTACCAGTTCGTCATCCTCGATGGTGATGATCTGGTCCACATTAGCCCGGACATAGGGGTAGACCTTGTCGCCTACTGTTTTCACAGCCACGCCGTCGGCAATGGTGGAGACGGTGTCCAGGGTCACGGGCTTTCCGGCCTCGAAAGCGGCCTTCATGGAGGCGGCACCCACAGGCTCCACGCCGATGACCTTCACATTGGGGTTTAAAAGCTTGGTCAGGGTGCTGACGCCGGCTGCCAGTCCGCCGCCGCCGATGGGCACCAGAATGATGTCCACATCGGGCAGGTCCTTAAAAATCTCATAGGCAATGGTGCCCTGTCCCGTGGCGACGGTCAGATCGTTGAAGGGGTGAACATAGGTAAGGCCCTGCTCTTCGGCAAGCTTGGCCGCAATGGCAGCGGATTCATCAAAGCAACTGCCATCCATGACCACCTTGGCACCGTAGTCCTTGGTATTGTTGACCTTTACCAAGGGGGTAGTGGTGGGCATGACGATGGTGGCTTCAACACCGGCCTTCTGCGCAGCAAAGGCCACACCTTGGGCGTGGTTTCCAGCAGAGGCGGTGACAAGTCCCTTGGCCTTTTCTTCTTCGGAAAGGGTAGAGACCTTATAGCAGGCGCCCCGGACCTTGTAGGCACCGGTGACCTGCATGTTTTCGGGCTTGATATATACCTGCCCCCCGGTGACCTTGGAATAGTAGGGGCTGTAAATCAGGGACGTGTTGGAAAGAATACCGGACAGGAGATCCCGTGCTTCCCGGAATTCGGCGAGTGTAAGCATGTATGTAACCTTCTTTTCAAATGTATACAGAAATATGTAGGGGCGGATGCCCACATCCGCCCTTTGCAAGGGCGGATAAAACAACGAAATTAGTATAATATGATTTTCTAGAGGTGTCAACCGCCCACAATAATTCTTGACAGGAAAAGCCGGATGGGGTACAATGACAATAATAAAAAGGTGAATTTTATTGAAAATTCAATTCGAAATGGATGTAATTAAAATTCACATGAAATTTACGGTAAAAACTGATACGATGAGATAAAGGAGATATCACCATGGAAGAAAAAATCCCTGAACTGACCCTGACCCCTGACCTTGGCGCAGCACCTGAAATGGAAGTGGTGGTTGCCGAGGAAACAACACCCGCAAAGGCTGCCGGTCCCGATATGTCCGGCCTGAGTGCCGCGGAGCAGAAGGCTGTGCTGGATTTTGCGGAAAAGATCGACCTGACTGATTCCGGCCTGGTGCTCCAGTATGGCGCAGCCGCCCAGAAGAATATTGCCGATTTCTCCGAGTCCACCCTGAACGCCGTCCGCACTAAGGACCTGGGCGAACTGGGGGATATGGTGACAGAACTTGTAACGGAACTGAAGGGATTCTCCGCAGAGGAAGAGGAAAAGAAGGGCCTGCGTGGCCTCTTTAAGAAGACCGGCAACAGCATCGCTACCATGAAGGCCAAGTATGACAAGGCTGAGGTCAATGTGGACAAGATCGCGGAGGAGCTGGAAAAGCATCAGGTAGTGCTAATGAAGGACGTGGCCCTGCTGGACCAGATGTATGACAAGAATCTGGAGTATTTCAAGCAGCTTTCCATGTACATTCTGGCCGGCGAGCAGAAGCTCCACGTTGAGCGTACCACTACCCTGGCCCAGATGTATGATAAGGCCCGGATCTCCGGTCTCCCTGAGGATGCCCAGGCAGCCAATGACTATGCCGCGCTCTGCGACCGCTTTGAGAAGAAGCTGTACGATCTGAAGCTGACCAGGCAGATTTCCATTCAGATGGGTCCCCAGATCCGTATGATCCAGAACAACGACACCCTGATGACGGAGAAGATCCAGACTTCTCTAGTAAATACCATCCCCCTGTGGAAAAGCCAGATGGTTTTGGCCCTAGGCGTGTCCCACTCCAAGCAGGCCATGGAGGCCCAGCGGGCTGTGTCCGACATGACCAATGATCTTCTGAAGAAAAATGCGGATATGCTGAAGATCGCCACCATTGAGACTGCAAAGGAATCTGAGCGTGGCATCGTAGATATCGAGACCCTGCAGCATACCAACGAGAGCCTGATCTCCACCCTGGACGAGGTGCTGGTGATCCAGACCGAAGGCCGTCAGAAGCGCCGTGAGGCAGAAGCGGAGCTTCAGCGCATCGAGGGTGAGCTGAAGCAGAAGCTGCTGGAAGTGAGAGGCTGATTTATTCATAAAATTAAGACCGTAAGCGGGAAAGCTCCTGCTTACGGTCTTTTTTTGCTTGTGGCGGGTCACCGGACGATCTGGTAGATCATCAGAAAGTGGCAGATGCTGCCCAGGATAATAAATACATGGAATACCTCGTGGCAGCCAAAATACTTGTTGTTTCGTCCGGGCCACTTGAGGGCGTAGAGGATGCCGCCGATGGAGTACAACACACCGCCCAAAAGAAGCAGGGCGAAGCATTCTGATGAAAGGGCCTGATGCAGGGGAGAAAGGGCGAAAATTGCGGTCCAGCCCATGACCAGATAAATAACAGCGGTGAGCCAGCGGGGCATATTGATCCAGAACAGAGTGAAGACTGTGCCCAGAATGGCCATGGTCCAGATCACAATGAGCATTACCTTTCCCGAGAGCATTCCCTCCAGAGATATGGTGCAGATGGGGGTGTAGGTTCCCGCAATGAGGAAATAGATCATCACATGATCCAGCTTCCGCAGGAACAGCCGCCCCTTGATGGAGGTGTAGAGGGAGTGATACACCGTGCTGGCGGTGTAGAGGCAAAGCATACTAATGGCGTAAATGGACACAGAGGTTACCGTCAGTGAGGCAGCCCCCATGGAAATGGTCATGTCACGGAGCACGTTCAGCGCCAGAAGGGCAAAGACGATGCCGATGCCGTGGGTCAGTGCGGAGAAAATGCGAAGCCCGTCATAGGGATTCCGGCCCTTTTCACTGAGTTTTTCTTTCATGGGATATACCTCCTAGTTTTAGATTTGTGCCTTAAATGTACAACAAAAATTACGAGATGTCAATGCAATAATTATTAAATGTAATAATAAAAATCATATCACAATATAGAATATCACGTTTCGGCGGAAATATACCCGGAAAAACAGGGGATATCCACCGATGGGCTGGGTAAACTAAAAAAGATTTTCTTTTTACGAAGGTTTTACCATGATGGAATTTTGGAATTTACATGGGATGTGTAAGATATGGGTGTACCAAAAATGATATCAAAAACACATTTATAAAAAGGAGTAACGATGAACATGAAAAAAATCATTGCACTGACGGCTGCGGCTGCCATGCTGCTGTCCTGTCTGGCTGGCTGCGGCAGCACCGAGAGCGAAACCACAGCAAACGATACCGCAAGCACCGCTGTTTCCGAGGCTACTGCCGATAACGCCGCTTTCTCCGGGGAGATCACCGTAGTTTCCCGTGAGGAAGGTTCCGGCACCAGAGGCGCATTTGTTGAGCTGATGGGCGTCGAGACTGACGAGGGCGACATGACGGTTGACACCGCCGAGATCAGCAACTCCACCTCCGTTGTGAGCCAGACTGTGGCAGGCAACCCCTATGCCATCGGTTATATCTCCATGGGCGCCCTTGGCGATACCGTGAAGGCCCTGAAGGTGGACGGTGTGGAAGCCACGGTTGAGAACGTGAAGGCTGGATCCTATGCCGTATCCCGTCCCTTTGCCATCTGCTACAAGGAAGCAAACCTCACCGAGCTGGGCAGCGACTTCGTTTCCTTCATTATGAGCGCTGAAGGCCAGAAGATCATCTCCGAGGAAGGCTACATTGCCATTGAAGATGCTGCTGAGAGCTACACCGGCTCCGGCATGAGCGGCACCCTGAGCCTGAACGGTTCCACCTCCGTATCCCCTGTTATGGAAGTGCTGGCTGAGGCTTATCGTGCGTATAACCCCGACGTTACCATCGACATCCAGCAGACCGGTTCCGGTGCCGGCATCACCGCCACCATCGACGGCTCCTGCGAGATCGGCATGAGCAGCCGTGCCCTGAAGGACGAGGAACTGGCCGAGGGCCTCACCGAGCTGACCATTGCCATGGATGGCATTGCAGTGATCGTCAACCTGGAAAACACCACTGAGAGCCTGACCTCCGAGCAGATCCGTCAGATTTTCGTGGGTGAAGTCACTACCTGGGACGAAATCGCCTGATGCTGAAATGGTCCCCGCTGCGAGAGCCTTCGCAGCGGGGCGCTGTGGTATTATCAATGATTCATAAGGAGTATGATATGACTCAGTTTAAGGAAAAATTCATGCAGATCGTCTTTCTGCTCACCGCCTGTGTTTCCATCGGAGCGGTGGCTTTGATCTGTATCTATCTGCTGGGTAACGGTATCCCCACCATTCTGGAGATCGGGCTGCCCAATTTCTTCGGCACTACCTGGAAACCCAGTAAGGATCTCTACGGTATTCTGCCCATGATTCTGGGTTCTGTTTACGCAACTGCCGGAGCCATTCTTATCGGCGTACCCATCGGCCTGCTCAGTGCGATTTATCTCTGCCGGTTCAGTACAAAGCCCATTTACAAGGTATTAAAGCCAGCGGTGGAGCTGATGGCCGGAATCCCCTCCATCGTTTACGGCTTTTTCGGCCTGATGGTCATTGTTCCTGTGATTCAGGATCTCACCGGAACCTCCGGCAAGGGACTTTTGACTGCCTCCATTTTGCTGGGCGTGATGATCCTTCCTACCATCATCTCTGTGGCGGAGTCCTCTTTGCAGGCGGTTCCCGAGATGTACTATGAAGGCTCCCTAGCCCTGGGGGCCACCCACGAGAGAAGCGTGTTTTCCGTGGTGCTGCCTGCGGCATCCTCTGGTGTTATGTCCGGGGTCATCCTGGGTGTGGGCCGTGCCATTGGTGAGACCATGGCTGTGATTATGGTGGCAGGCAATCAGGCCATCATGCCCTCCGGGCTGCTCAAGGGCCTCCGCACCATGACCGCCAACATCGTTCTGGAAATGGGCTATGCCTCCGGCCTCCATCGTGAGGCGCTGATAGCCACCGGTGTGGTACTGTTTGTGTTCATCCTCATTATCAATACCTGCTTCTCGCTGCTGAAAAGGAGGAATGGTTAATGGATACCGCAAAGATCGAAGGCATCAACCGGGTATCCTTCCGGGACCGTATGCGGTCCTATCGGAATCATCCCGTGGCATTCCTCCAGTTCCTTCTGGTGCATCTGGCAGCCCTTCTGACCGCCCTTGTGGTCATATTTATCATCGTTTACATTCTGTGGACCGGCGTGCCCCATTTGAATGCCAGCCTCTTTGCCTGGGAATGGACCACGAAAAACCAGTCCATGATGCCTGCCATTATCAACACCCTGGTGATGACCGTGATCAGCCTGCTGATGGCAGTACCCGTAGGTGTGGGCGGTGCCATCTATATGGTGGAGTATGCCGGACGGGGCAACAAGCTGGTAAAGGTGGTGCGTTTGACGGCGGAGACCCTACAGGGCATCCCTTCCATCGTCTATGGCATTTTTGGCTTTGTGTTCTTCAATGTGGTCTGCGGCTGGGGCTTCTCCATGCTGGCGGGCTGTGTGACGCTGGCCATTATGATCCTGCCTGTGATTCTGCGTACCACCGAGGAAGCCCTTCTTTCTGTGCCGGACAGCTACCGGGAGGGCAGCTTTGGCTTGGGTGCGGGAAAGCTCCGCACGGTATTCCGAATCATTCTGCCGGCAGCAATGCCCGGTATTCTGGCGGGTATTATCCTGGGAATCGGTCGTATCGTGGGTGAGAGCGCAGCCCTGATCTACACCTCCGGCTCCGGTACCGGCAATCTCAGCTTTGTAAAAGACGGAAGTTTCAGCCTCTTTGCGCCCCTGTTCCAGTCCACCCGAACCCTGTCGGTCCACATGTATGCCCTGATGAACGAGGGACTTTATACAGACCAGGCCCATGCCACCGCTGTGGTGCTGCTGGTGCTGGTGGTGGGACTCAACGCCCTTTCTTCTTGCGCCGCAAAGAAGCTTATGAAGGATCAATAAGGAGACAAAAATGGACAAAATCAAGATTTCAAATCTGAACTTATATTACGGCGATTTCCACGCTTTGAAGAATGTGAATCTGGACATTCCCGAGCACCGCATCACCGCCTTTATCGGCCCCTCCGGTTGTGGAAAATCCACCCTTTTAAAGTCCATCAACCGTATGAACGATCTGGTGGAGGGCTGTAAGATTACCGGCTCCATCAAGCTGGGGGAGGTAGAGATCTACGGCGGTATGGATGTAAACATTCTGAGAAAGCGGGTCGGCATGGTGTTTCAGAAAGCTAATCCCTTCCCTATGAGCATTTTCGACAATGTGGCCTACGGCCCCCGCACCCACGGTATCCGCAACAAGCAGAAGCTGGAGGAGATCGTGGAAAAATCCCTGCGGGATGCTGCCATCTGGGACGAGGTGAAGGATCGCCTGAAAAAGAGCGCTCTGGGCCTCTCCGGCGGTCAGCAGCAGCGTCTGTGCATTGCCCGTGCCCTGGCAGTGGAGCCCGAGGTGCTGCTGATGGACGAATCCACCTCCGCACTGGACCCCATCTCCACCGGCAAGATCGAAGAGCTGTGCATGGAACTGAAAAAGGATTACACCATTATCATGGTGACCCACAACATGCAGCAGGCAGTTCGTGTTTCCGACGAAACCGCTTTCTTCCTGCTGGGTGAGGTCGTGGAATACGGCGCTACGGAGCAGATGTTCTCCGTGCCCAAGGATAAGCGTACTGAAGATTACATCACCGGTAGATTTGGATAAGGAGTAAAATATGAGAAAAACATTTGACCAGCAGCTCCAGGCTCTCAGCGAGGAACTGCTGCATATGGGCTCTCTCTGCGAGACAGCCATTGCCTCCGCAGCGGAGGCTCTGAAAAACCGGGATCTGGTTCTGGCCCGTCGGGCAATTTCCGCAGACCGTGCCATTGACCAGGAAGAGCGGGAAATTGAACAGCTTTGCATGAAGCTGCTGCTTCAGCAGCAGCCTGTGGCAAGAGATTTAAGACAAATTTCCTCAGCGCTGAAGATGATCACCGACATGGAGCGTATCGGTGATCAGGCAGCGGACATTTCCGAGATCGTGCTGTACATGTCTGAGACGGGGCTGATCCCGGAGCTGCACGACATTGGAGCCATGGCCCAGGCTACTTCCTCCATGGTCAGGCGCAGCGTACAGGCCTATGCCAATCGGGACCTGGAGCTGGCAGGCAAGGTCATTCGGGATGACGATCAAGTGGATGCCCTGTTTGAAGCGGTCAAGGGGGAACTGATCAAGATGATTGCTGAAAATCCTGACTGCGGCGAGCAAGCACTGGATCTATTGATGATCGCCAAGTACTTGGAGCGGATCGGTGACCACGCCACCAACATTGCGGAATGGGTGGAATTTTCCATTCTGGGTCGGCATCCGGAGCTGGATGTGGAGGATACGGATGCTGTGGAGCAGCGGGAAGGCTGCAGCGAAAAGTAAGCCATATGGGAAGAGCGTACCGCAAAACCTGCGATACGCTCTTTTTCTACATTATATATTATATGGTATCAATATGGGCAAGACAGTGGCTCAGCACCCTGTCATAATCGAACTCGTCCAGCACTTCCGGGAAATATCCGCTGCATGGGCTGATAAGCTCCCCATCCACCACAGTTCTCACCCCTGTGATCCTGCGGTTTTCGTCCAGGGTGAGGAAGATGCGGTAAAAGCGGGTGTTATGGACGTCTCCTTCTGGGAAGCCCAGAGCTTCGCCCATGAAACTGATGGTAGGGGAAGGGCATTCATCTTTTAATCTGCGGCCCAGAAGGGCTGCGCTGAGATTTTCATTATAATTGACCAACGGAAACACCGCCTATACATTATATTACATAGTATATTATAGCGTACCCGGTGGATTTTGCAATGGTGTTTGCAAATAAGAGGGGGCGTCGGGAAGCAGGATCGAATCAACGGTCTATACCTTTAATTCCAGCACCCGTGTTCGTGTGCCAGCAGCTTGCACCCGCAGTATATATAATGTATCCGCTGTGACCGGCCCCAGGTAAAACCGCCCCATCCCATCGGTAAGGGTACTGATCAGTAGTTTTTCGCTTTCCTTTTCCAGCAGCAGTACAAGGGCGCCCGCAACGGCGTGTCCCTGGCTGTTCTGAACGACCCCGGTAATCAACGCTCCGGCATCGGTTGGCAGGGGGATGGTTACCTCCACCAGCTCTCCGGGCAGGGGCTTTATGTAGCATTCAAAGGTCTGCACGAAAAAACTCCTTTCCTTTTTATAATTTTCTACCCCCATCTTATGCAAATTCAGGAAAAGTGCTCTTGAAGCCCGAAAGGAATTGTGATAATATAAACGATACGAGATATTTGGCGAAAGCCTTGACAATATGCGCCTCAGGCGTGAAAGGATGAAATGTAATGGCAAAGGATAAAAAGGTTGAGCAGATCACCGATATG
>CAZEPQ010000034.1:4238-16295 GCA_964514175.1 uncultured Oscillospiraceae bacterium | reverse complement strand
CTACGATCTGCAAAGACTGGATGTGGGCATCGGCGCATGTCATTTCCACCTGGCAGCAGAGGAACGGTCCCTTGCGGGCACATTCAAAAGGCTGGCTGAAACCGGAATCGAAGCGCCGGACAACATGAAATATCTATTTTCGTGGGTAACTGAGCTGTAAAGCATATCTGCATCAGCCAATTCTTCTTTCACACATATCCCACTGACAAATGCCGCTGCCGGCAATAACGCTGGCAGCGGCATCCTTATAAACATATGGGCGAAAAAGCGGCCTTAGTCCCTTCGGAACAGTCGCAGGATCAGGTGAAAGACCATTCTCACCAGAGAAAAGGCCAGGAACATCAAGATAAAACCAACCAGGCCGAACATAATGTCCGCAAACTCCATATTTCCCGTACCTGTGAGTTTCTGTCCGATCTCAATGGCAAATGTAACCACGATAATGACCGTAAACACATAGATCCATGTAATGACCATTTCGTGATGATGCTCCGCCAGATATTTGAACAGCGGATAGATCACAAACACCATGGTCATGCCCAAAAGGCCGATCACCAGGAAATGCAATTCCTTGTCTGTAAAGTTCATCTCATAGGCGTTGTTGAGCTGCATGATCCAGTTATGTATTCTCGCAACGATGCCTACACCCCAATATAATAATTCTTTCATAGCGTTCCTTTCTCAGAGGTTTGCAACCAACATATATTGATTATAGCAAAGTTCCATCCTTCCTGTCAAATAAGCCCATCCACACGGCGTTACCTGTGACTTTTGCCCTGCTTGACGAAGTTTTTCCGGCGTGGTATAGTTGAAAAAACAACGCAGCATCTTTTACACACAATTTACACATTGCGGCTTTGATTTTTACCTTGCCCTGCTATACTGAGTATGTGAGGTGAATTTCTGTGAAAATTTATATTGTAGAAGATAATCAGGAGATCCGCGAACTGGAGCAATATGCCCTGGAAAGCAGCGGCTTCCAAGTCGAAACCTTTACCAGTGCCGCCCCCTTTTACGCCGCACTGGCAAAGAGTACCCCGGATCTGATTCTGCTGGATATTATGCTGCCGGGGGATGACGGCCTTACGGTACTGCGTCATCTCAGGACCCGTGCCCAGACCAAAGAAACCCCTGTGATCCTGGTGACGGCAAAAAGCTCCGAGTTGGACACCGTTCGTGGCCTGGATCTGGGTGCCGACGATTACATCACCAAGCCCTTTGGCATCATGGAGCTCATCAGCCGTGTGAAGGCACGGCTCCGCACTGTCCCCGCCGCAAAAAGCGGCTCCCAATACAGCTACGGCGGCCTGTTTCTCTCCGAGGAGAAGCATCAGGTGCTGGTAGACGGTGAGCCTGTGGAGCTTACTTATAAAGAATTTAATCTCTTAAAGTTGCTTTTGTCCGCTCCTGGCACGGCGTTCACCCGGGACATCATCATGGAAAAGATCTGGGGCTATCAGTATGAGCTGTCCAGCCGCACGCTGGATATGCACATCAAGACCTTGCGGCAGAAGCTGGGGCCCAAAGGCACCATGATCCAGACCATTCGGAACGTTGGCTTTAAGCTGGAACAACTGGAGGATTCCTGATGGAAGAAAAAATTACACTGAACCTGTTTTATATGGGTCTGCTCTCGGCAATTCTCACGACGATCCTTTCCGGGGCGGCATTTTTCGATGCCTTCCGCACACAGGTCTCTGACGATCTGGAGCGGCAGGGTACACTGGTGGCTGCGGCCTACCAGGAATACGATTCCTTTGAATCCCTGGACATTTTCTCCGACGACGAGCTTCGTATTACCCTCATTGAAGGCGACGGCACTGTAATCTACGAAAGCGCCGCCGATGCCTCCACCATGGAGAATCATTTCAACCGTCCCGAGGTTCAGGCTGCCCTGGCTACAGGAAGCGGCAGCGACCACCGCACCTCCGACACCCTTGGCACTGAGGACTATTATTATGCCACCGTGCTGGATGACGGCTCCATTCTCCGAGTCTCCTGCTCCGCCAGCAACATCTATCAGATCTATGGCAACGTGGTTCCCTATCTTGTCATTATCATCTGCGCGCTGATGATAATTGCTGTAATCTTTGCTCTGCTATTGACCCGTCGGCTGCTGGTTCCCATCAAGAATCTGCCGGAACAGTTGGACGATCCTGCCCTGGCAGAGGACCCCAAGCGTGTCTATCCCGAGCTGAGACCCTTTGTGGAAGAAATTCAAAAGCAGCGTAAGGAACGGGACAGCATGCGGCAGGAATTTACCGCCAACGTGTCCCACGAGCTGAAAACTCCCCTCACCTCCATCTCCGGCTATGCGGAAATGATTGAAAACGGCATGGTGAAGGAATCCGATGTGCCTCGTTTTGCAGGCACCATTCGGAAAGAAGCCGCCCGTCTGCTCTCTCTGATCAGCGACATCATTCGCCTCAACCAGTTGGATTCGGAGAAGGAACCTGTACCCATGGCACAGGTAGATCTTCGTACCCTGGCGGAAGAATGTGCGGAGTCCCTGTTCCCTGCCGCCCAAAAGCAAGGAATTTCACTACGGGTGGAGGGCGAGGAAACCTACGTCCATGGCGAAAAGTCCATTCTGTGGGAGCTTTGCTTCAACCTGATGGACAACGCCATCCGCTACAACCGGGTCAACGGCACCGTCCGGGTTCTGGTTGGAGAAAACCGGCTGATTGTTCAGGATACCGGCATCGGCATTTCTCCGGAACATCAGGATCGGATCTTCGAGCGGTTCTATCGGGTAGACAAGAGCCACAGCCGCCAAACAGGCGGCACCGGTTTGGGGCTTTCCATCGTCAAACATGCCGCCGAGCGTCACGGCGCTAAGATTTCTCTGGAATCCACCGTAGGGGTGGGAACCACTATCACGGTGGAGTTTCCGATAGAATGATATTTTAAAATGGCATCAACGCAGTTTATATTGTTCCCGCTCTTCGTCCTATCGTCTAACCTCCCTTTTTATGAAAAAGCATCCTCCCTCGGAATCCATGCGGATTCCGAGGGATTTTTCGCGGTATTTTACATAGATTTTACATAAAAGACCACATAGACTTTACATACCACTGATAATCTTTACATTGTAAAAGGAGGAATATGTAAATGGATATTTTTTCTGTATTCACACTGTGCGGCGGTCTGGCCTTCTTCCTGTTTGGCATGAATATCATGTCCTCTGGCCTGGAAAAGGTAGCCGGCGGCCGACTCGAGCTTACCCTGAAAAAGCTGACCTCAAACCCTTTTAAGAGTCTGCTGCTCGGTGCAGGCATTACCATTGCGATCCAGTCCTCGTCTGCCATGACGGTCATGCTGGTTGGCCTGGTAAACTCCGGCATCATGGAGCTTTCTCAGACCGTTGGCGTCATCATGGGTTCCAACATCGGTACTACCCTTACCGCCTGGATTTTGAGCCTTGCCGGTATCGAAACCGACAGCATTCTCATGTCCATGCTCAAGCCGGAGAATTTCTCTCCCATTTTGGCACTCATTGGTGTAATTATGATCATGGGCTCCAAGAGCACCAAGCGGAAGGACCTCGGAGGCATCCTCTGCGGCTTTGCCGTCCTGATGTTCGGCATGGATCTGATGAAGGAGGCTATGAGTCCTCTTGCGGACATGCCTGAGTTTGAGACCCTTTTGGTCCGTTTCAATAACCCCATCCTGGGCGTGCTGGTGGGCGCTGTCTTTACCGGTATTATCCAGTCCTCTGCTGCCTCTGTGGGTATTCTGCAGGCCCTGGCTATGACCGGTTCCATCTCCTATTCCATGGCGATTCCCATCATCATGGGCCAGAACATCGGCACCTGTGTCACTGCCCTGCTCTCCTCCATCGGCACCAATAAAAACGCCCATCGTGTGGCTGCAATCCATATCAGCTTCAACTGCATCGGCACTGTGGTATGTCTTGTGGTGTTCTACGGTCTTGATTTCTTCCTGGATTTTGCCATCATGAATCAGGCCATCACCCCCATAGCCATTGCAGGTGTCCACTCTATCTTCAACGTTGTTACTACCCTGATGCTCCTGCCCTTCTCCAAGCAGCTTGTGAAGCTGGCAAACCTGATGGTCCGTGAAAAGGGCAAAATCTCCGATGAAACCGTATTCCTGGACGAGCGTATTATGAATGCTCCCATCCTGGCTGTGGAGCAGTGCCGTGAGCAGGCTGTTGTCATGGGCGAGCTTGCCAAGAGCGCCATGCTGGACGCACTGGAGCTGCTGCGTGATTACTCTCAGGAGCGGTTTGACGAAGTGGAGCGGAAGGAACAGGAGCTGGACCGTCTGGATGACGAGCTGTCCACTGCTCTGGTCCGTCTGTCCACCCACGACCTCCGTGCGGAAGACAGCCGTGAGATCTTCGAGCTGCTTCATGCACTGGGTGACTTTGAGCGTATGGGCGACCATGCCACCAACCTGGCAGAAAGTGCCCAGGAGCTTCACGAGAAGGGGCTCTCCTTCACCCAGACTGCCAAGAACGAGCTTTCTACCCTGTTTGCAGCTCTGACTGAGATCATGGAGCTGACGGTCACCTCCTTCGCTCAGAATGACGACCGTATGGCCGCCCACATCGAACCTCTGGAAGAGGTCATCGACGACCTGACTGTTGAGATCCGTAACCGTCATATCCGTCGTCTCCAGGATGGCGAATGCGCCATTGGTATGGGCATGATCCTCACCGACATCATCACCAACTGCGAGCGTGTCTCTGACCACTGCTCCAACGTAGGTGTCTGTGTCATTCAGATCAGAAACTCCACCTTTGAAGCACACGATTATCTCCTGGAGCTCAAGAGCGAGAACGCTCAGACCTTCTCTGCTGAGTTTGCTCAGTTCCAGCAGAAGTACAGACTGGAAGCATAATATTTATTCATTTTCAGCCGCACGGTTTTCATACACCGTGCGGCTGTTTTATCATTCTTTGTGGTTTTTTGGCGAATAAATTCCTATTTTTCTTGACTTTTCCTGAATGCATGTTAATATAATATTCAGAATTATATTGCGGAACGGAGCTTTTGTATGACAACCAAAATCATCATGGATTCTGCCGGAGATATTAAGGAGCTTTCCGGCATCGACTTTGCCTGTGTACCCCTGAAAATTCAGGCCGGTGACAAAGCCTTTGTGGACAGCGACGAGGCCGTCGCCGAAGAGATGATCGACTATCTCAAAACTTATAATGGTACCACCACCTCCGCATGTCCCTCCGTGGGTGAATACATGGATGCCTTCGGCGATGCAGAGAATGTCTACTGCGTCACCATTACCAGCGGTCTCTCCGGCAGCTATAACTCTGCCTCCGCAGCCGCCCGTGAATATCTGGACGTCCACCCTGACCGGAAGGTCCATGTGTTTGATTCCCTCTCTGCCGGCCCGGAAATGCTGCTGATTGCCGAGAAAATTCGTGAACTGATCCACGAGGGACTGAGCCATGAAAGCATTGTGGAGCGTGTGAAAGCCTATCAGGAGAACACCCGTCTGGCATTTTCTCTGGAATCCCTGAGAAATCTGGCAAATAACGGACGTGTCCCCAGCGTGGTAGCCAAGGCCGTTGGCATTCTGGGCATCCGTCTTGTGGGCAAGGCCAGCGACGAGGGCACCCTACAGCCCACAGGTAAGGCCCGAGGAGAAAAGAAGGTCATCCCCGAGCTGCTCAAGCATCTGAAATCCATGGGCTACAACGGCGGCAAGATGCGTATTGCTCACTGCCGCAACGAGCAAGCAGCCACCACACTGAAGGAAGAACTGCTAAAGCTCTTCAAGGATGCCGACATCTCCATTAGTAAGACCGGCGCTCTTTGCAGCTTCTATGCGGAAGAGGGCGGCATGCTCATCGGCTTTGAAGCCGCATAATTGTTTAAAATCAGGCCACACTTTTGGAGTGTGGCCTGTTATAATTTATCGTGATAATTGTTTTCTTTCAGGAGGAAGCCCTATGTGTACCGCTTTGACCTTAACCACCGCCGATCACTACTTCGGACGCAATCTGGACCTGGAGTTTTCTTATCAGGAGTCCGTCACCATCACACCCAGAAATTATCCTTTCACGTTCCGGCATGTTCCGGCCCAGCCCCGGCATTATGCCCTCATCGGCACGGCCTATGTTCAGGATGATTATCCCCTGTATTACGATGCCACCAACGAAATGGGACTGAGTATGGCGGGGCTGAATTTCCCCGGCAATGCCTATTATGGCCCGGTGATGAAAGGAAAGGCCAACCTCTCCCCCTTCGAGCTGATTCCCTGGCTTCTGGGCCGATGCAAAGATTTGACGGAAGTACGGGACTGCCTGAAAAACCTGAACATCTGCAATGAACCCTTCAGTGAGGCCCTTCCCCTGTCCCCGCTCCACTGGATCATCTCTGACAAGGAATCCAGCCTCACCCTTGAGGCCATGAGGGACGGACTGCATATCCATGAAAACCCCATTGGAATCCTCACCAACAACCCACCCTTTGACTACCATATGACAAACCTTTCAAATTATATGGGCCTCAGTTCCCTGCAGCCGGAGAATAACCTTGCGTCCCTGGCCTCTCTCCCCTGCTACAGCCGCGGCATGGGCGGTCTTGGCCTGCCGGGAGATATGTCCTCCGCCTCCCGCTTTGTCCGTGCCGCCTTCTTCAAGGCCAATTCCCTCTGCGGCACCTCGGAAAGCGAAAGTGTGGGCCAGTTTTTCCACATTCTTGATGCCGTTCAGCATGTCCGGGGCAGCGTCCAGGTCACGCCCGGGAAATACGAGATCACCGTATATTCCTCCTGCTGCAATGCGGACAAGGGCACCTACTACTATACCACCTACGAAAACAGCCAAATCACCGCCGTTCACCTCCGGCATGAAAATCTGGATGGTACGGCACTGATTTCCTACCCGCTGATCCAGTCCCAGCAAATCCATTGCCAGAATTAAAAAGCACCTGCAAGCCCAGATGACGACTTGCAGGTGCTTTATTTATAAGTAGATCAGGACGAAAATAAGTACAGCCAGCAAACCGATCAGCAGCAGCAGGATCTTATCATGGAGCAGCACCTCCACAGGATCCCCGTCGGAATCTCCCTCCACATTCATGCTATATTTCAGGCAAATCAGGATCACCAGAGGCACCGTCCAGACCAGATTTTCAGAACCCACTCTTGCCACGGTCAGCTCGTCTACCGTCCACAGAGAGTAGAACATCACCGCCAGTGCCACGCACATGTACAGATTCTTGTCCAGGAAGCTCTCGCTGTAGAATTTCAGCACAGAACGGGTGCTGGCCTGACCGATCAGTTCCCCCCGCCGTTTTCCAAGGCCCATAAAGAAGGAAATGGAAATAATGGTGAGGCACAGCCACTTACTCAGTACGATATCCGTTACCAAACCGCCATAGACCATTCGGAGCAGGAAGCCGGAAACAAGGATGGCAATGTCCACCAGAGGGACATTTTTCAGCCCGAAGCTATACCCCAGATTCAGGATGAAATAGCTAAGCAGTGTAGCCCAGCAACGCCAGTCCGTCCCCGCTGCCATATATCCGGAGACCACAGCCAGAATCAGCAACCCAATGCAATAGACAATGGCCTGGGGGATTTGAATTCTGCCGGAGGCAATGGGTCGGTTGCATTTGGTGGTATTGAGCCGATCTCTTTCCCGATCCCGAATGTCATTGATAACATAGATGGCAGAAGCCAGCAGAGAAAAGGCAAAAAAGCCCCAGAGTCCCGCCCGCAGTCTGGGCCATTCCATGAACTGACCGCTGCACAGCAGAGGCAGCAGCACCAGAGCGTTTTTACTCCAGTGATGAGGCCGAGCCAATTTGATATAATCCTTCATAGATGCTTCACCTCAAAGCAGGGAAAAATTGCGTTGCGAATACCAGCACATCTTTCAGCGCCATCACATTAACGATCAGTACCGCTCCAATGATCCCAATGAGAACCACGATCTTTAAATAATGTGCAGAGCGGAACAGCCGAACCACGAACTGAAAACACATGACCACATAGGCCCAGCCAAAATACAGGGTATAGAGCATCAGTCCGTTGTCAATGGTGCCCCAGCCAATGATGCCCAACAGCAGCAGAGAGAAGGCGATCCAAACCCCGCAGATCCTCGTAAAAGAATCCTTGGGCTTGGACAGGATACCCAGAATCGACAGGATCAGCACCACAAAGCCCATAACACGCCACTCCGTTACAGGATACATCTGCCAGGAAACGTGGGAATAGGTCTCAAAATCCGCATGGGAGGCAGGCGCCAGAACGCAGGAACCCACAAAATTCACATACTGCATCAGCTTGCTGAGGGGCTCCACATTGCCGCCCACATAGGGCGCATAACCTGCGATGTATGTTCCGATATCCAGGAAGGTGGTAAGTCGTCCGGAAAGGATCATCACCGCGAAGAAGGCCCCGCAGAGCTTCAAGGTATTCCCCACAAACCGTGAAAACTTCTTGTCCCATGTCACCAAGGGGAAGAAAATACCGGTGGTCAGCATGGAGCCTGTTGCGGCAATGTAGGAAATACCGCCGCCCACCTTTTCCTCCCGAAGATAGCACAGCAGCACAAGGTAGAACACCGCCATGAGATACTGCTCCGAGGAAAGTGAGAAAATAAGCACCGGATAGGTGACGCACATCAGGATCAAAAACAGAATCTTTTCCATTCCCTCAAGCTTCATCATTCTGGAAATCAGCACCAGTGCCACCAGATACAGTAGCATCTGAAGGATCTGGAGCGCCGTCACATAGGCTTGGGGCAGGAAAAACAGCACCTTGGAAATGATCCAGGCCACCTGGGCAAAGGGCATGGAAAACAGGCCATAAAGGGGCTGCCGCAGATCGTTCTGTCCTGCGCCCACATTGCGGAACACATCCTGATAGACAAGAAAGCCCGAATCCGAGGAATAGATCAGATCGAAATTATACCACTTGCCGTTGACATAGGCCCCATAAAAGGCCTGTGTACACATAAAGGTCAGCACGATCAGGGCCGCAAAGAAAATCCCCATCCACAGCAGGAACATTCGCTCCGTCATGTCGGAAGTTTCCCAAAAATGCTTGCCAAAGTCCCAAATAAAGCCCACAAACCACAGGAAATAGCCATAGGCCATAGGAAGGGAAAGGAATGCCACCGCCCAGGGCGTCAGCCGCAGCAGCAGCTCCTGCTTGGGAAGGTTTAGAAGCCCGTAGAGCTTTGTAATCCAGCCATGACAGCAGGTATAAAAGGTGGATTTTGCGGTATACAGCGCGGCCAAGGTCAAAATGGCCGCAACCACATAGACGCCGATCTGCCGGGGCTTAAAAACTTCCTCCAAAAAGCGGGTTTTCAGCACAAGATAGAGCATCACCGCCAACGCAAGAAGCCCGGTCAGCGCAAAGCTGAACTTGGATTCCGTCTGCATCAGCAGCACCCCGTAGGCCACACCGGACAGCGCCAGCACCAGCCGAACCCATATTGACTTAAAAATCGACTTTTCCATTCGGCTTTGCCTCACTTCCCCGGGAATGCCCTCGTTTTTTGTCACGTTTATTATAGCCGTAGAGACATTAAATGTCCAGAAATTCTTATCCTGAACCCCATTTCTCTGAGCGGTGACAATTTTTCACACCTTGATTTCACTTTTTGACACCAGTCCACCTATGTACAAAGCGGCCTGTTTCGTGTACAATATTATTATCAATTCGAAAGACAGGTGATAACCATGGCAATCTCCGGTAAGTATTATATTAAGAAGTGGCTCCCTGATGCAAAGCTGGTCCACGGACCTGACTTCCAGCCCGGTCCTCCCGCTGGCGAAATGCCTCCCATGCCTGAAGGCGGCATGCCCGGTGGCCCCGGTGGTCCTGACGGCCCCGCAAAGCCCCAGGTAGAGCTGAAGGACTATGGCACCCCCGGCGAGAACTTCTTCGAGGGTGAGATGACCTTTGATTTCGAGCCTCAGCCCGATGGCACCCTGAAGGGCACTGCTGATGGTTCCCCCATCCATTGGGGCTACTACACCGGCGATGAGTTCTTCAAGGTGGAGTATCCCGCCGGCCCCGGCTGCTGGGAAGTTTGGGCCCGTGTAGACAAAGACGGCTACATCGAGGGCATGATCTCCGTTGGCGGCGGCAAGGGCTTCCCCAACTTTGTCTACGGCAAGAAGATCGACTGAGCATAGAAAGTGCCTGCTGCAAACTACAAGCGTTGCAGCAGGCACTTAATTCTATTCCGGAAGATAACGCTTTTTCAGGCTCAAAAGAATCCGGACAAGCGGCTTCCGCAGCACCAGCGCCAGACCGAAATTTCCCACGCAGTGAAGCACATCATAGGGGATCCCGGAGATCCACCAGGAAAGGCCGAAGGCCCAGCCGCCGGAAACACAGTACACCGGCGCACAAAGCAGCCCAAACCCCAGGCCAAAGCCGCCGGACAGGATGGCCCATCCCCAGGGGGATTCCATTCTGCGAAACGCCATAGCCAGCACCAGCAGCACCAGCCAAACATAAATATAGTTAAAATTCCAGAGTCCCAGTCCCCAGATCAGGAACTCCATCATCACATAGACACACAGGGGCCACAGGGCCTTCCAGCCGAATACCGCGGCATATACCAACAGCAGCAGGCTCACCGGCTCGATATTCGGCAGGGCTGCCATGGCCATTTTCGCACAGAACATCAGTGCCCCCAGCAGGGCAAAAATCGTCAGTTCCATAATCTTTCCGCGTTTCATTTTTATTCATACCCCACCATAAAGGTCAGCTCATAACGCTCCCCATCGGCTATGACGGTCTCTCCGGCACCGTACATATGCTCCTGACCGTCCTTGGTGAGGCACCACCATTCCTGATTTGCTTCGCTGACGGTCTCCCCATCGGCAGTCAGGATGTAAAGGCCCCATTCCGTCTGGTTGTCCTCCACGATCTCGTTTTCCAACAGGGCCTCCGCCAGAAATTCCGCGTCGGTGTGGACATCAAAGACCTTTTCGCTTCCATCTCCATGGACCACGGTGATGGTAAGGGCCTTGGCACCTCCCACGTTGTCGGGACGTGTGCCGTAGTAAACGCCCAGCAGGATGGCCATCACAGCCACCAGAGCCGCCACACCCAGTAATGCTTTTTTGTTTTTCTTCATTTTAAATTTCCTCCTATTCATCGCAGGTGAAATATCCTGCCGGCTGGGGACCGGCAACGCCAGAGGCAGGTCTTCCGACTGAGGTTCATTGAGGTACGCAGCCTTCCCAGGGTTATCCCCAGTGACATCCATTTGCGTCCTCTCCCCATCACGGCAGCGGGACTGTGCGGGATTTGCACCCGGCTTGTCTATTCTCCCCGAAGGGCACCTTCTGACAAAGGCCATTATATCAGGAAACCTCCGGATTCACAATGCAAATTTTATTGCGAGCCAAAAATATTGCCTTGCCACACCAAAAACAATGTGTTATCATAACTGTATCAAACAACGCACCGTTCAAAAGGGGCTTCAGACCACTTTTGAACCAAAAAAGAGGTTTCTCAATGAAAAGAACAAGAATATTGTCGTTGTTGCTGACACTGCTGGCCACGCTGCTGCTGTTTAGCACCGCTGTTTTTGCCACTGACAGTAATGACGATGGCTATCACGACGACGATGTGGCGGTGGTCAAAGCGATCCTGGACAAATGCGAAGCTCTGCCTGAAGGGGTGAACAAAAGCGACCCCAGCACATGGGACTTTGTTTCATGGACTGATGGCCGTGTCACTTCCCTGGATCTCTCTGAACGGGATTTCTCCGGCAAACTGGACGTTTCCGGCCTGACCGATTTGAAAACTCTGATGTGCTATGAAAATCCCAACCTCACGGCGCTGGATGTTTCCAATAATACCGCGCTGACAGGCCTGTACTGCTACGACACCGGCATTACAGAGCTGGATGTTTCCAAGAATACCGCGCTGGATGTCCTGTACTGCGACAACACCGACATTAAGGCGCTGGATGTTTCCAAGAATACCGCGCTGACATGCCTGTCCTGCTACGACACCGACATTTCGGCGCTGGATGTTTCCAATAATACCGCGCTGACAGACCTGGACTGCCACAACACCGGCATTACA
>CAZEPQ010000034.1:0-4138 GCA_964514175.1 uncultured Oscillospiraceae bacterium | reverse complement strand
TGTTTCCAATAATACCGCGCTGACAGACCTGGACTGCCACAACACCGGCATTACAGAGCTGGATGTTTCCAAGAATACCGCGCTGGCAGTCCTGGACTGCGACAACACCGGCATTACAAAGCTGGATGTTTCCAAGAATACCGCGCTGACATACCTGGACTGCTACGACACCGACATTACGGCGCTGGATGTTTCCAAGAATACCGCGCTGGCAGTCCTGGACTGCTCCTACACCGACATTTCGGCGCTGGATGTTTCCAAGAATACCGCGCTGGAATACCTGTACTGCTCCTACACCGGCATTACAGAGCTGGATGTTTCCAAGAATACCGCGCTGGATGTCCTGTACTGCGACAACACCGGCATTAAGGCGCTGGATGTTTCCGAGAATACCGCGCTGACAGGCCTGGGCTGCTACGACACCGACATTAAGGCGCTGGATGTTTCCAAGAATACCGCGCTGGCAGTCCTGGACTGCGAGAACACCGACATTACGGCGCTGGATGTTTCCAATAATACCGCGCTGACATACCTGGTCTGCCACAACACCGGCATTACAGAGCTGGATGTTTCCAAGAATACCGCGCTGGCAGTCCTGTACTGCTACGACACCGACATTACGGCGCTGGATGTTTCCAAGAATACCGCGCTGACATACCTGGACTGCGGCTACACCAGCATTAAGGCGCTGGATGTTTCCAAGAATACCGCGCTGGAATACCTGTCCTGCGACAACACCGGCATTACAGAGCTGGATGTTTCCAAGAATACCGCGCTGGAATACCTGAACTGCGACAACACCGGCATTACAGAGCTGGATGTTTCCAAGAATACCGCGCTGACATACCTGTACTGCTACGACACCGCTCTTTCCACATTTGTAACCCCCAATGGCACCCTGACCTTCCAGCAAGAAAAGGATGTGCCTGTATCAGTGGAAACTTATGGTTATGACAGTACCGAAGGTAAGTGTGTGGTGACCCTTTATGCTGATCTGGGCTTTGAATATAAATTCAGTGGGCTGCCGGAGGATGCCGAGAATGCCGAAGATTTTGTGACCTTCCACATTACCGGGGACCGCACCATCTCCCTTACCAAGCCGCCTCACGACAAAGTTTGCCCCAGTGCCGACTACACCGATTTGGATGACACCAACAAGTGGTACCACGATGCCGTGGACTACGTCATTTACAACGGATTCATGCAAGGCTACCCCCAAAAAATCTTTAAACCCGACGCCACCTTGACCAGAGCCCAGATGGTTCAGATCCTTTACAACATAGACTGGAAACCTGATGTGGACGGCGAGGACAGCTTTACCGACACAAAGGAAGGCGAATGGTATACCGACGCGATTCTCTGGGCAATCCAGCCGGATGTCGAAATCGTACAGGGCTATGGTAAAAACAAATTTGGCCCCGACGATCCGGTGACCCGTGAGCAGATGGTGACCATGCTCTACCGCTTTGCCCAGTACTGGGAGATGGATTTGACCCAGGGCAGCTACAGCAGCTTCCCCGATGCAAACAAGGTTAGCAACTTCGCCCAGGAGGCTATGGCCTGGGCAGTTGGAGAAGGCCTGATCGTGGGCATGGAGGACGGCACCCTGCGTCCCCAGAATGGCACCACTCGTGCCGAGGCCGCACAGCTTATAACACGCTTTTTCAAGAACTACTTTGATTAAAATTCTACCGATTACAAAGGCGGCGCCGTAACTGCGGCGCCGCCTTTGGCTGTCTGTGAATTAAATGAGGGGCTGCCGCAAGCTGCGGCAGCCCCCAAAATTATGTAGTTTTATGCCGCTTTTCTGGCGTCCATCTTTTTCAGCACAAAGAGGACCACCAGCGTCAGCACCAGACCGAAGGGCAGAGAAATGAAGGCGGATCTGGTGAAACCGGCCACGATATAAGTCACAAAGGACACGGCGGCAACCATCATGGCGTAGGGAAGCTGGGTGGAAACATGGGTCACATGATCGCACTGCGCACCGGCGGAAGCCATAATGGTGGTATCGGAAATGGGAGAGCAGTGGTCGCCGCAGACAGCACCGGCCATGCAGGCAGAAATGGCAATGATCATCAGGCTGTAGTCATAGGAGAATGCGTCTACAACAATGGGGATCAGAATGCCGAAGGTGCCCCAGGAGGTACCGGTGGCAAAGGCCATAAATACAGCGATCACAAAGATGATGGCAGGCAGGAAGTTCATAAAGCCTGCCGCGGAACCCATTACCAGAGCCTCCACGAAGGGCTGTGCGCCCAGGGAATCGGTCATAGCCTTCAAGCTCCATGCCAGGGTCAGGATCAGGATGGCGGGAACCATGGCCTTGAAGCCCTCAGGCAGACAAGCCATGCAGTCCTCAAAGCTCATCACCCGGCGGATCAGGTAGAAGGCAACGGTGATCACCAGACCAAAGAAGGAACCAAATACCAGACCCACAGAGGCATCGGAGCCAGCGAAGGAATCCACAAAGCCCACACCGTCAAAGAAGCCGCCGGTATAGATCATGCCAATGACACAGCAGACGATCAAGGAAACAATGGGAACCACCAGATCCACCACCTTGCCCTTGGCATCGGTGGCAGGGGAAGTCTCCGGGGAGACCTGCTTTGCGCCGGAGAACAGGTCACCGTTCATGGCGTTTCTTTCGTGAACTGCCATAGAACCGAAGTCCGCCTTCATAACCACCAGCGCCACCATCATAAAGATGGTCAGCAGGGCGTAGAAGTTAAAGGGAATGGCCTTAATGAACAGGGAAAGGCCGTCCTCCCCCTCCACAAAGCCGGACACAGCAGCGGCCCAGGAGGAAATGGGAGCGATGATACAAACAGGTGCCGCGGTGGCGTCAATCAGATAGGACAGCTTTGCACGGGAGATCTTGTGCTTATCCGTGACAGGAAGCATGACGCTGCCCACGGTGAGGCAGTTGAAATAGTCATCAATAAAGATCAGCACACCCAGGGCGATGGTGGCAAGCTGTGCGCCGGCACGGGTCTTGATATGGGTCGCAGTCCAGCGGCCAAAGGCTGCGGAACCGCCCGCCTTGTTCATCAGGGCCACCATAGCGCCCAAGATCACAAGGAAGATCAGAATGCCCACATTCCAGCCATCAGACAGCACACTGATGATGCCGTCCTGGAACACATGTACCACAGTGCCCTCAAATCCAAAGCCGCTGTACAGCAGCGCGCCGGACAGAATGCCCAGGAACAGAGAGCTATAAACCTCTTTGGTCACCAGTGCCAGAACAATGGCGATGACCGGGGGGATCAGAGACCAGAAGGTACCGTAAATCGTTTCTGCCGTGGTGGTGAACTTGGCGATCACCAGAACCACAACCGCGATAACGGCAACAATGGCCGTAATGATATTACGCTTTGTTGCTTTCATAATCCTACTCCTTTTCAAAATCCTATTTTTAAAGGATAACCTTACCATCAAATCCTATCATATGCGCCCCTTTCTGTCAATAGCTTTGGAGAAATTACAAACACATTCTCCCAAGATATTTTACCGTTTATTTTATTAAATTAAGTATTATGCTGTTTTTTCTCAAGAATCAACGGTTTATCCACATGTATTCCGTTCATTCATTCGATATATTGTTGTAAAAATTACAATTTATATATTTTCATCCTCATTGTATATTTTTTGTGTTTTAGTTGCATTTCCCAATAAAATCATGTATACTTATGACGTGTAAGTTTATGATTTAAACCCATAAAGTGCCGATCTTTCGGCCTTGAAAGGATGAACCGCATTGAAAGAACTCTTTATTGGCAACGGTGCTGTGGCCCGTGGCCTCTACGAGGCAGGCTGCGGCCTGATCTCCAGCTACCCCGGTACCCCCTCGACCGAGATCACCGAGGAAGCCGCCAAGTACCCTGAAATCTATGCCGAGTGGGCACCCAACGAAAAGGTCGCCCTGGAGACCGCCTTCGGCGCGTCCCTGTCCGGCGTTCGTAGCTGCTGCGCCATGAAGCATGTGGGCCTGAATGTGGCAGCCGATCCCCTGTTTACCCTGTCCTACACAGGCGTAAACGGCGGTCTTGTGATCTGCGTGGCAGACGACCCCGCCATGCATTCCTCCCAGAACGAGCAGGATTCCCGGCACTATGCCAGGGCCGCCAAGGTCCCC
>CAZEPQ010000033.1:0-16330 GCA_964514175.1 uncultured Oscillospiraceae bacterium | reverse complement strand
ACCTTGCCCTTGGGGCCGTAGCCCTCGTCCTCGTCATAGGTCTTGAAGGGACGGGGCATATCATAGAACAGGTACTCCCAGCCGTACTGGTTGTCGTAGACCTCTTTCTTTACAGTGGGGTCTCCGTACCAGCGGGAACCGGGGTCATAGCCCTCGATTACGGTGTTGATATCATTATAGTTCTTGCCGCTCTCAATGGAATAGTCATGCTGATGTACCAGGTGCCAGATCTTGAAGCCATCTTTTTCCCGCACCAGCTCAATGAGCAGCAGGCCAAACTCAAAATAGCACTCCGCTGTACCATCGGGGCTGCCCTTGCCGGTCATACCCAGATCATAGCAGAGATATCTTGCATACTTGTCATCAGCAGAGATAAACAGCAGGGGCGTGGTGCAGGAGTGCATGGCGGTCAGGCCCAGACCGGGGGCCGCATCCATGTACTTCTCCGGCTGTGCCGTCTGGAATTCCTTCAAAACAGCCTCAGCCTCTGCCTTGGGTTCTTCCACCAGATGGCGGCGCACCTCGTCAATGCCCACATAGAAGCCGGTGTTGGTGGCAAAGGAGGCGTCGGGGGTATGCTCGGGCTCCTTCACCCACAGCTCGTCAACAGCCCTTTCCGTGTCGCCATTGCCCCAGTACAGGGTAAAGCGGCTCACCAGGTTCTGGATCATCTCCTTATCCCAGGCGTGGAGCACCATCTCTTCATCGGTAAATTCCCGCTTATATTCCTTGAACTTTTCCATGGTCACGCCTCCTCTCAAATACCGTAGCTGAAGGTCTTCTCCAGCGTCTCATAGGGTTCGGGGCATCTGGGAGAGCCCGCCTTGGGACGATCGGGGTAGTAGGTCTTCAGCACAGTCATGGGCACATTGGGCTCCGGCATTTTAAACTTTACGATGTCCCCAAATTCAGGCACAAAGGGGAAATGTTTCTCCGGCGCACAGAACGGAACGCCGCACTGATGATCCACATTGTACAGAAGCAGAAGATTTAAGATCTTCCACTGTCCTTCCTCCAGCACAAAATCCACTGCGGCCCAGCCAAAGATCCAGTTGGCAACGGGGCCTCCCGGAGTCAGTCGGCTGGTGGAGCCACGGACATTCCAGATGCCCTTGGCACTCTTGCCATCCTCCGCGATCTCAATGACCTGGGATTCAAAGGGTACATAGGAGATCATGCCCACGCCGAGAATTTCCTCCGCTGTCTTGTCGCCCAACTCCTTGGGAAACATCTTCTGGATCAACTGGGAGGAAAGCTCGATCTCCTCTCCCAGGGCAGCATAATAACCTTCCACTGCCGCTTTTCCTTTGTAATAGCCGTTGTTCAAACCAAGGCAAACATCTTCCCGCTTGCTGAAATAGCGATGATAGATCTCCGCCTCCTGTTTTACGGCATAGTCATGGGAAATGCGGCCCATTACATTGCGGACCTCCCGGCGCCATTCCAGCCGCTCCAGGAGCTCCATGGGGCTAAATTCCTGCATACAACACCCTCCTTGCGTAGATATTTCGTAAACAAACTATTGGACAATATTATATTACCATATACTGCCGCAGCCGTCCATTATCAATTCTTGATTTTTCTTTCCAATTTTCATCTGAAAGGCAAAGGTCTCGCTGTTTCTTACGCTGGTTTTTTGAAACTTTTCTTTAACTTTCCCCCTGTCTGGACAAATTAAGTTGACGGTGATGTGCAAAACGTGTAAAATAAGTAAAAGCCAAACTGCAGGAAAGCGAGGCCTAATTTATGAAGAAAGTCATGCTGGTGTTCGGCACCCGGCCTGAGGCCATCAAAATGTGCCCTCTGGTCAACGAACTCAAACAGCGTAAAAATATAAAGACCGTAGTCTGTGTCACCGGTCAGCATCGGGAAATGCTGGACATGGTTCTGAAAACCTTCGACGTGGTACCGGATCACGATCTGTCCATTATGAAGGAGCGACAGACTCTTTTTGACGTGACCACCGCCATCTTAAACGGCATCAAGGAAATTCTGGAGCTGGAGAAACCTGACGTGGTACTGGTTCACGGTGATACCTCCACCACCTTTGTTACGGCTCTGGCCTGCTTCTATCTTCAGATCCCCGTGGGCCATGTGGAGGCCGGTCTCCGTACCTATAACCTCTACAGCCCCTACCCGGAGGAATTCAACCGTCAGGCCGTCAGCATCATCAGCCGCTTTAACTTCGCCCCCACGGAGATGGCAAAGCAGAATCTTCTGAACGAAAAGCGGGATGTGGGCAAAATCTACGTCACCGGCAACACCGGCATCGATGCCCTCCGTACCACCGTCCGGTCTGATTATACCCATCCCGAACTGGAGTGGGCCGAAGGCAGCCGTCTCATTGTCATCACAGCCCACCGCCGTGAGAATTTGGGTGAACCCATGGTCCATATGTTCCGGGCCATTCGCCGGGTCTGTGACGAATTCGGCGACATTAAGGCGGTTTATCCCATTCATATGAACCCCGCCGTCCGTGAGATTGCCAACCGGGAACTGGGGGGCGACGAACGGATTCACATCATCGAGCCTCTGGACGTGCTGGACTTCCACAACTTCCTGGCCCGCTGCCACCTGATCCTGACGGACTCCGGCGGCGTACAGGAGGAAGCCCCCTCCCTGGGTAAGCCTGTGTTGGTCATGCGTGACACCACCGAGCGTCCCGAGGGCATTGCCGCAGGCACCCTGAAGCTGGTGGGCACCGATGAAGAAACCATTTACCGGAGCTTCCGTCAGCTCCTGGAGGATCAGGACGCCTATGCCGCCATGGCAAACGCCTCTAATCCCTACGGCGACGGTTATGCCTCTGTTCGTATTGCAGATATCTTAGAGAAGGAACTGGAAGGATGATTTCCACATGAGTAATCCCAACGGCAGATGGGAATTCGATCAGGACGGCAACGTCCATTATATCCCCCCGGATGGCTCCGCAGGCACCGGAAGCGGCACCACATCCGGATCACAGCGTTCCCAATCGACGCCCAAATACACGGCAAGCCGATCTTCCAAGAAGACCGACAATAGCTGGCACTGGTTTGTTATTGTCATGGCCTTTATGATCGCCTGGCCCATCGGTCTGATTCTTCTGTTTTTGGAGATTTCGGGCAAATGGCCTGTGACCAAAAAGGTGGAACAGGAGCTGAATCGTGCCGCCTCCGCCGCGAAAAACGCCGCCAGCAAGGCAAAGGCTCAATCTGGCACAGCCTCTAAAGCCACCGCAAAAGCTGAAACAAAGAAAAAGAAGAAAAAACAGCAGGACGCACAGGAAGCCCGCTCCTATGGACTGGGCAACATTCGCCTGTTCAAGACCCTGGGCTGGATTTTTACCGGCCTGTTTGGATTCTGTTCCATAATGTCTCTGATTGATGATCTGGTCTACTTCATCAGCGTGGGCTATCTGCTGGAGAATTTGATCCCCCTGCTGGCCTTCACCCTCATTGGCATCACCCTGCTGGGCGTGGCAGGCAGCCGCAGCCGCAAGCTGAAAAAGTTCCGCAAGTATTTAAAGCTGGTGGGCAACAAAGAAGAGGTCTCCCTCTCCGCTCTGGCCCAGGCCATGGGCCTCAGCGTGAAAAAGGTCCTTCAGGATGTGGAGGAAATGCTGGACCGGGATGTGTTTGAGACAGGATACATTGACATGGCCCGCAGAAGCCTTGTCCTTCGTGAGGGCGGCATTCAGGATATCCCCACTCCCCAGCCTGAGACCCCCGAAGAGGAGCTTTCCACTGCCGATGCCACTCTGCGCCGGATCCGCAAGATCAACGACGCCATTCCCAATCCCGAGCTTTCCGAGAAAATCGACCGCATTGAGGAGCTTACCGCCAAGATCTTCCGTCTGCTGGAGGAACGGCCCGAAAAAGCCGGCGAGCTTCGCAGCTTTATGAACTATTACCTGCCTCAGACCCTGAAAATTCTGGAGAATTACGCCAAGCTGGACGCTCAGGGCATCGAAGGGGACAACATCGCAGAGGCCAAGCAGAAAATTGAAGGCATGATGGACAAGCTGGTGGACGGCTACGAGACTCAGTTGGACAAGCTCTTTGCCGATGATGTGCTGGACATCTCCGCCGACCTGAAGGTAATGGAGTCCATGCTGGAAAAGGATGGCTTGACTGTGGAGAACGACTTTAAATTGTAATTTCCTTTGGTCTTCGCGCCGGGAACCGCTAAAAATTACCGCCGGCTCTGTTGTGGCAGGGCCGACGGTTTTGTGCTATACTGAAAAAAAGGAGGTTCTATATATGCTTTATACGCCCCAGACAAAACTTGCCATGGAAATCGCCTACACCGCCCATCATGGGCAGAAGGACAAGGGCGGAATGCCCTATATATTCCACCCCTATCATCTGGCGGAGCAGATGGACACCGAGGTGGAAATCACCACCGCCCTGCTCCACGATGTGGTGGAGGATACGGAGTGGACCCCGGAGCAGCTTGAACAGGCCGGAATTTCCCGGGAAGTCCTAAAGGTTCTGAATCTTTTGACCCATCCCCGCGGAATGCCCTATATGGAATATATCCACCGGCTACTGCCCGATCCCACCGCCCGGAAGATCAAGCTGGCGGATATTCGTCACAACAGTGATATGACCCGGCTGGAGACCAGAGACGGCCCCAAGGCGGAATATTTTAAAAACAAATACAGTGAGGCCATAGCCCTGCTGGAATCCTATGAAACGTAAAACGGAGGCGCAAACGCGCCTCCAATTTTTAATCAATGATACGAATTGCCGTGATCTTGGGCTGATTCCACCAGGCTACGGTGCCATTGCTGTCCTCCACCTGGGCATCCGCACAGATGGCGTCCACGATCTCCATGCCCTCAGTCACATGCCCAAAGCCGGCGTACTGACCGTCCAGGAAGGTGCTGTCCTCATGGACGATGAAGAACTGACTGCTGCCGGAATCATATTCCCCGGAACGTGCCATGGAAATGGTGCCACGGACATGGGAAATATCATTTTCCACGCCGTTTTCAGAGAACTCACCCTTGATATTATTCTCCGATCCGCCGGTGCCGTCTCCGTTGGGGTCACCGCCCTGGATCATAAAGCCGGAGATAATTCGGTGGAAGGTCAGCCCGTCATAGAAGCCATCCTCCGCCAGCTCACAGAAGTTCTGCACGGAAATAGGGGCGGTATCTGCATCCAGTTCCACAGAAATGGTGCCATAGTTTTCAACCTCGATCTCCGCATGGTGAATGCCGGAGCTATATTTGTCCCCACATCCGAAAAGGCACAGCAGCAGAGAAATTACCAGAATTACAGGTATCAGTCGTTTCATGGGTCTCCTCCTTGGGATAGATTTTTGGCTATTATATCAGGTGGGAAGCGCTCTGTCAAACTTCCCCGGCCAGTTCCCTGCAAAGAAACGGTTTGCCGCTCCATGCAAAACGCTCCCCTGCGACATTGTGCCGCAGGGGAGCAGTCTATTATTTTGGCTGTTTAATTTCCAAATTTCGTAACAAAACGCATCGTCACCATGGCAAGCTGTGCCCGGGTGGAATCGCTCTCAGGTTTCAGCGTGGTGGTGGTCATGCCTTCGATTATGCCGGAGCCAACAGCCCACTGCATGGGTACCTTCGCATAATCGCTGACCCGGGCGGCATCGGTAAACTTGCCAAGGTCGCCACTGGTACTGACATCATATTCCTTGTTGTCAGCGTAGCGGTACAGGATGGTCACCATTTCCTCGCGGGACATGGCATCGTTGGGGCGAACGGTACCATCGCCATAGCCCTTGATGATTCCTTTTTCCACGGCCCACCTGAGGGCAGGTGTGTACCAGTCATCCTTCACATCAGTGAAGTCCAGTTCCTGGTCGGATGTAGGTTCCCCCTCCATACGCCACAGCATGGTAATCAGCATGGCACGGGATGCGGCGGTGTCAGGCTGGAAGCTGCCGTTGGGATAGCCGATCATAAGCTCAGTTTCCAAACAGAAATGGACACCATCATGGTACCACACCTTGGGATCTGCGTCGCTGTAGTCGGAAATGGGGCAGGTATCATCCTTGGGGCAGACAGTCTTTCCCCAGGTAGCCTTGACGGTCACATCTTTTCCGGGCATGGTGAAGGTGTACTTTCCATCAGACACCTTGTCCGTCACGTCCTCGCCGCCCACCTTCAGGGTCTCAAGCGCATACCCTTCGTTAGGGGTGATTATGACCGTAACCTGCTCGTCACGCTTTGTAATTTCGAGGTTGCCATTTTCTCCGGCATCAACTGTGATCCACCTTGCATAAGCGGTCAGATCGCTTGTGACGGTCATGCCGTGATATACGAAGGTCCCGTCCTCTGTGTACCAGCCACCAAAAATAGACCCATCCTTATAGGGAACAGGCATACCGACGATTCCCAGCGTACGTCCATGGATGCAGGTAGCAGATCCCCATTCATTATTGCCATTCATAAACGTGACAGTGTTCCTGTTCAGATCATAGTAGAATGCCAACGTCGTCAGATAAAGCGCACCATCGTCGCCTACAGTTGCCTCCTCCAGTGTCGCAGAGGAAACCGTCATTTCTGTATTCAGCGTATAGCCGGAGTAACTTTTAGCCGTCGCAGAGACAGTGCTGCCTACCTTGCCGTAGAGCGGGAACTGCGTATCCTCAGTGACTTCCTCATACCCATCGTCCGTTTCCTTGTAGTGCACAACCTGGTAGGCGCTATTTGTTTCCATTTGAGTTCCATTTGCAGCCCACTTTGCAGTCAGTTCGATGTTCTCAGCACCCATGGTAGTTGTTTCCGTGAACACAAAGGCTTCACTATTCTGATCGACCCAACCCAAAAAGGTGTAACCTTCCTTGGTGGGATTAGCGGGAGCAGTGACCGTGGTGTTGTAATCCTGCGTGATGGCATCGATCTCAGAACCGCCATCGGTGTTGAACTTGATGGTGTAGGTGTTCAGCGTGGTGATTTCTCCACCTGTGCTAACTGCGGGATTATGGTTGCAGTCACCTGCGTAACGTGCAAAGAAATAATAGGTCGTATTCTTCTCAAGCTCGCAAAATACCGGAGACTCCTGCCAGCCGTCGGCGGGCGCGGTATTGGTGGTACTTACGGCATACTGCACCTTGCCAAAACCGGAGCCCTGAGGCGATTCCAGTTCAACCGCAGAGGATGCGACTGTTTTTGCCGTCGGTGCAGCCGGTGCGTCCTGATTGATGATCGTGATTGAGAAGGCCAGAGTCTTATCGGCAGTTTCGGTACCGTCGGACCACTTATAGTTGTTGGAATCCTTCAAGGAAAGCACTACATTATAATTTCCAACGTCGGCTCCACCGACATTTTCCTTCACGGTGTAGTGTGCAGTTTCTGCAATCTCGGCGGTCTGACTTTCACCATTATACGGCTTACTTTTGATCGTCGGGACGTCTACCGATGCTTTGCTGACAACAAACTCAGCACTTGTGTTGTCGGTAAGTTTATAATTGCCATCCGCAATGGTGGCCGTAACGGTGTACGTGCCGGCCCCCGTGGGAACTTCGGTACTATTATACTCAGCGTTTGCCGTACCGGTATAGGTCAGCGTAACGGTGGGGGCATCGCCGGCAACAAAATCATTAAGCTCCGCAGTTGCGCCGGTGATCGTACCGCCATAAACGCCGCCGTTCGACGTGATGGTGACACTGGTCACACGCGCGGTGATGTTGGCTGTCGCAGAGGTCTGTTGACCGGAGCCTGCCAGAACGTAATTCTTTGCAGCAGCATCGTCGCCCAATTGCAGATCGGAAATAGTGACGTTCTTACTCTCGCCCGCATCTTTGTTAGCAAATGTACCCGTGGCGGTCACCGTCAGCGTCTCACCGGAAACAAGTCCTTCGAAAGCAACAGAATCATAGTTCAGTGTCGCATTCGCGCTGCCGTCATATTCCTTGTCTTTAGCGGTAATGCCGGAGACTGTGACGGGGCGGGCATTGATCTGTACCGTCGCCTGGCTTTCTACGGTCTCATAATTATCTTTTTCCACCCGGTAGTAAACTGTATAGGTACCCACATCTTTGAATGTGGGATTGGCTTCGACATACCCGTCGTCATTAGGGCCTTTATAACTGACCGTCGCACCCCCAGGTGCGTTGACGGAGATACTGTGCGCCTCGCCGTCGTAAGTCCCGGTGTAGTCTGCAGCGGAGACACCGGTTATAGTCCCTTTCCCGGTCTTAAAGGTCAGAGTCACGACGATCTGCTCCGTCGTGCGGGATGTAACGGAACTAGGCTCTGTGCCGGTAGGCGCGTTCACGGCAGCATTCTCATCAAACACACAGTTACCATCGGAGGACAGGGTGACCGTGGCGGTATATTCGCTGTTGTAGGCAAAGGTGCTCACGCTGGGATTCCAGGTGATCGTGGCGTTGAAGCCGTAACCGGAAACCGAAGACACGGGTACACCACCACCAACAGGTACGATGTCGTCCGGAATGGCGATGCTGTCGAGTGTCGCCTTGGTGATGCTGAAGGGGATATAATCGGAATAGCTGGTAAGTGTTGTACTATAAAACTTAGCATCCGTTAGGAGAAGCTGTACGTAATAGCTGCCCACTGACGAGGGGGCGCTGATCGAATTCTTGTCGAGGTCATAATACCGATATACCTCAAGCGTGCTGGTAGCACTAATATACGTACTCGACGAATAGTACGGCGTCCAGGTAAAGTCCTCCCCGTTTGTCATGGACAGACTCACCGCACCGCCGGTATAGGGCTTCGAGATGGTTCCCTTGGCCTTGATGTCGTTATTGATCAGTGTCACTGTGCATTCATTGGAGTAGTTGACCCCATCAGTGATGCGGATCTTCATCTGACGACCGGAGATTTCTTCTTGGAGCAATGTATCACCGCTGTACTCATTCTCCATCAGGGATTTCCAATAACCGCTCACAGTGCTGATAGTGTAATAATACTCAAGATTCAGAGCTTTCTTGCTGTTTCCGTCGTATGTGACCTGATTCTTCGTGTAGGGAACCGATGAACTCTGGTAAATCGCCTCAAAGAGACCTTCCGCAAGTGCCTGAGATGTCATGCTGCGGTTGAAGTAGAAGGTGGCGGTGTCCTTCACCGTGAACGCCTGCTTTTGCGTGGTCGCGCTCACCGTATGGGTCGTACCTTTTGCACCTGCGGTGAAGGTAAAGGAGCTGGTCGTGTCGTTCGTAACAGTCTGGGAAGTACCGTCAAATTCGACCCCGGTAAGCTGATAACCGGTGGCAGCGGCAACGCTCACTTTGTAGTTTATCCCGCTGATGACCTGAACAGAGCCATCGGTCTCTCCGTTTACGGTGATGGTGGCGCCTTCGGGCTGGGTAAACGTCACGGTGGCATAGTCAGTGGGGGTATAGGTCACTTTGAAATTAAAATTCTGACCCACACTGGAATAGGTATACGTATTGCCGCTTTTGCTGTAGGCCGCACCGCCGGTATCAACTTCCGCTTTATGGCCGGGCACCGAAACGACCTCGAATTTGACGGAGCCATTGGGCACCACCGTCACAGAGCCGGAATTGGAGGCATTCCCGCCGTTCACCTTGATGCCGCCATAGCCGCTGGGGGCGCCGCTGGCACTGTAGCCGATCGTATACCTCACCTGAACAGTCACGATAAACTCATGTCGAACGTTCGGCAGTTCCACTTCAAATGGGTCATTATAGTTATCATGGCAATAGGCGTAAACATAGTATGTGCCATCGGTAAAGTCCCGGCTCTTACAGTCGGTCCACATAAAGCCTTTACTTTCATCATTTCCATAACGAGACGTCGTAATATAGGTATATTGCGTTTCATATTGCCCTTTATGAATCACCGAATTAACCATATTGTAAAACTGCGTCCCCGTATCTCCGGGGGACAATGTCCACGTCAGTTCTTTATAGCCGTTTGAGGTGGCCATGTTACCCGGGTATGGCACGGGGATTGCAACTGCAAACGCCGACACAGACACGCAGGACAAGACAAGCACAAGGCACAGAGCCAGACTCATCAGACGCTTAAAAAATGAACTCTTCATACTTATTCCTCCTTCGGGGATGGGTCAATCGAAATTCTTGGGATGTTTCATCCCAAGAAGAAGGGGTACCCCTTCTTGAATTTTCTTTGAATTTGCAAACGAAAGTTGATTTTCTCATTTTTCCCAATCGGAAAGGGCGCCCTTTCCTCAAATTTATTACAGTCTTATTCTACTACTTTTTCTTCGACTCCGCAAGGCATCTCCATAAAAATCACAAAATAACCCAGCTTTTTTGGAACACTTACATAAGGCCAAAAAAATACGGCGGCCAGAGGGCTGGCCACCGTGCAGTTCATACCATAAAGGAAATATTTTATCTCTGAATCTTACTGAGGAAGGCCTGAATCCGCTCATGCTTGGGATTGTCAATGACTTCCTCCGGGGTGCCCTGTTCCAGGATGCAGCCGTCAGCCATAAAGATGATCTTATCCGACACATTCCGGGCAAACTCGATCTCGTGGGTGACGATGATCATGGTCATCTTCTTTTCCGCAAGTTGGCGGATGACCTTCAGCACTTCTCCCGTCAGTTCCGGGTCCAGTGCGGAGGTAGGCTCGTCAAAGCAAAGGATATCCGGCTCCAGAGCCATGGCCCGGGCAATGGCCACACGCTGACACTGACCGCCGGAGAGCTGATGGGGATAGTTATCCATACGGTCACTGAGGCCCATCTGGTGCAGAAGCTGCTCTGCCTGCGCCTCAATTTCGGCGTGGATCTCCTTTTTTCTCTGCTTATAATCCGGCTGTTCCTTTGCCAAAAGCTCCCGGGCCAGCATCACATTTTCCTTGGCGGTGTACTGGGGGAACAGGTTGAAGGACTGGAACACCAGACCGAAATGGAGCCGCTTTTTACGGATCTCCGAATCCTTCTGGGTGGTATGATCGTCTCCATCGAAAATCACGTTTCCGTCAATTTTCAACACGCCCTTTTCCGGGGTCTCCAGGAAGTTGAGGCACCGCAGCAGGGTGGTCTTGCCGCTGCCGGAGGAGCCGATGATGGAGACGACTTCGCCCTTTTCCAGGCTGAAGCTGATGTCCTTCAAAACTTCCACCTTGCCAAAGGATTTCTGAATATTAAGGGCCTCTAAAATAGGCATGTCTGTCGCCTCCTTACTTAAAATAGCTGAGCTTCTTCTCTACCCAGCCAAAGAGCAGAGTCAGAAGGCCGTTGCAGATGAGATAATACACCGCCGTGAAGAACAGGGGCCAGATGGCACCGGAGATGCCCTGAGAGCCCTTCAGGAAGGCCTGACCGGCCCAAATGATCTCCTGCAGAGCGATGATACGGGCAAGGGATGTGTCCTTTACCAGAGTGATGATCTCGTTGGACATGGGGGGCACAATGCGCTTGATCATCTGCAAAAGGGTGATCTTGAAGAAGATCTGGCTCTTGGTCATGCCCAGCACCAGACCTGCTTCCTCCTGGCCCTTGGGAACGCCCTGGATGCCGCCACGGTAGATTTCCGAGAAATAGCAGGCATAGTTAAAAATAAAGGCCACAGAAGCCGCAGCAAAACGTCCGGCTTCGCCGCCGCCCCAGATGGGCGTATCCAACACCAAACCGGGGAAATAATAGATAATAAGAAGCTGGATCATCAAGGGGCTGCCGCGAACGATCCAAACGACCACCTTGGTCAGCGCACTCAGGGGCCGGAATCTGGACATAGAGCCAAATGCAATAATGAGACCCAGGGGAATGGCGCCCAGCAGGGTCACACCAAATAATTTCAGCGTTTGCAGAAAGCCCACATTCAGCGCCTGAACCACTATGGGCAACTGCTCAAGAAACAAATCCATCGGTTTTTCCTACTTTCTTTCGCCCACACCGGGCAAGTATCCGTGAGCCGCATAAGGCTCCAAAAGCAGAGAGCGGGTCATAAGCCCGCTCTCTGCAAAAGAACTGGAAGGTCTTTTCGATTACTGTTCGATGATGGCAGCCTGAACGCCGTAGGTCTCGGCGGTCTTCATCATGGAACCGTCAGCATAGGCGGCGGAGAAGAACTCGTTGAGCTTCTGAGCCAATTCAGAGCCCTTGCGGAAGCCAACGCCGTATTCCTCGGAGTTGAGGCCCACGGTGTAGGTCAGGTCCGCATAACCGGTGCCCTCGCCCACCATGGCAGCAGCCATGAGGGAGTCGATGACAGCAGCCTCAGAGGTGCCTGCTGCAACTTCCATCAGAGCGTCGGCCTGAGCCTTTACGGGGGTGTAGCTTGCGCCCAGGGCAGCAACCTCATCCTCACCGGCGGAACCGGCCTCAACGGCGAAGTTCAGGCCCTTGACGGACTCAACATCCTGATAATCAGCAGCCTTGTCGGCGGGAACGATGACGACCTGTGCGTTGTTGCAGTATGCGTTGGAGGTTTCCATAGCAGCCTTGACCTCGTCGGTCAGGGTCATGCCGTTCCAGATGCAGTCAACGGTCTTGCCGTCCAGCTCCAGAACCTTGTTGTCCCAGTCGATCTCGACAAACTCAACAGCCACACCCAGGCTCTCAGCGAAGGCCTTTGCCATGTCGGCGTCAAAGCCGATCCATTCGCCTGCTTCGTTCTTATAATCCATGGGAGCAAAGTCGGTGATACCAACCACCAGAGTGCCCTTGCCCAGGACGTAATCCAGGTCGCTCTCTTCAGCGGGAGCGGCTTCGGAAGCGGCAGCGCTCTCAGCGGGAGCGGAGGAAGCAGCCTCAGCAACGGACTCGGAGCTGCCGCAGGCCACCATAGAAAGCATCATGGCAACCACCATGAGCATAGCAATCAGTTTTTTCATATGTATCTCTCCAATCTTTTGCGGGGAAAAGCCCGCAATACATTTATCGAGTACTATATTAGCGAATCACCACGCTAAAGTCAAGAGAAATTTGCAGACTTGGGGAAGTTTTTAGAGACTTTCTCTCCCCCATGTGTTCGCTGCTGCCAGAAAGAAAAAATGCGCCTCAATCGAGACGCATTTTCATTTATTCCATTGGGATTCTGCCCTCCAGAGCACGGGTCAGGGTCACTTCATCGGCATATTCCAGTTGACCGCCCACGGGGATGCCGTAAGCCAACCGGGTCACCTTCACGCCGAAGGGCCGCAGCAGCCGGCTCAGATACATGGCCGTGGCTTCCCCCTCGGTGTCCGGGTTTGTGGCCATAATGATCTCCCGCACATCCTCGTCTGCAACCCGCTGAAGAAGCTCCCGAATCTTCAAATCCTCGGGGCCCACATTGCCCAGAGGGGAAATCACACCGTGAAGCACATGGTAGCCGCCATGAAACTCCCGAGCCTTTTCCATGGCGGTGACGTCCTTGGGATCTGCCACCACACAGATCACGCCGTTGTCCCGGGTATCATCACAGCAGATGGGGCAAAGCTCCTGGTCCGTCAGGTTCTGACACCGGGGACAGGTATGGACAGTACGCCGAGCCTCCAGAATGGCCCCGGCGAAGGCCTTCGCCTCTTCCTCCTCCATGCTCAGCACAAAGAAGGCCAGCCGTCTTGCCGTTTTGGTTCCAATACCGGGGAGCTTTGCAAACTGTTCACTGAGCCGTTCCAGGCTCACAGGATAACTCCGCATGCCTTACAGCAGGCCGCCCAGACCGCCCAGGTTCATGCCGCCGGTGAGCTTACCCATGGAGGCATTGGCATCTTCCTCCGCCTTGCGAAGGGCCTCGTTGACAGCCGCCACGACCATATCCTCCAGCATCTCCACGTCCTCAGGGTCCACTGCCTCGGGATCGATGGTGATGGACTTGAGCTGCTTCTTGCCGTTGAGCACAGCCTTAACAACGCCGCCGCCTGCGGTGGCCTCGTATTCCTTTTCCTCCAGCTCCTGCTGCATCTGCATCATCTGCTGCTGCATGCGCTGGGCCTGCTTCATCATATTTGCCATATTGGCGCCGCCCATGGGGCTGCCGCCGCGATATCCTTTTGCCATAATAGTTTCCTCCGTTTATGTCAAATTTTAATTTTTCACGATCATATTATCAAATCCGGCCATGGTCTGCGCCAGCTCCTGGAACTTATCGTTGGAAGAAAAACCGGTGCATTCATTGCCCAGGCACACCCGAACAGGTCGCCCCAGCACCACCATTGCTTTTTTCCGAACCTTCTCGATCAGCTCCTTGTCCCGCTTGAGCATATCAAGATCCAGCTTGCAGCCGGGAATGATGGTCAGGGTATCCCCCTTGATGGTGCCATTGGCCCGCTCAAAGAAGGACCGGACCTCAAAGCTCACATCCGGGGCGGTACGCTCCCGAATTTTGCGCCAATCCTCGTCACAGGGGGTAGTGGCGGCTTTGGTTCCGTCCCCGCAGTCCTCCGCCTCCGGGATCGGCGGTGCGTCCGCATCGTCCCAGGGTGGGGGCGCCTCCTCATCAAAAGCGTCCTCAGAAACCGTGGTTTTCGCCACAAAATCTCCGTTTCGGAGCTTCATTTCCAGCTCCATAAGCCGTGCCGTCAGATCCTCTTCCATTCTGGAGATTCTGGCAGAAAGATCCTTGGTAGCAATGCTCAGCTCCGGCTGACACAGATGGATCAGGCACAGCTCGCCGTCCATCCGCTCATTGACGCTGGTTTTAAACCCGCCGGTGGTAGTCTGAATGAGATCAATGATCCGAAGCAGCTCCTCCGGGGTAAACATGGGTCCCAATTCCCGAATCTCCTGGGCGGTGCAGGTGCTGGAGATCATGCCCAGGCCAGATTTGGGAGCGGTTTTCACCACCAGCATATCTCTTGCAAGGGTGGAAAGCTCGTCCAGCATGGCTGCGGCATCTTTGCCCTCGGCATATAGCTGTGAGAAAATACGCAGGGCTTCACCGGTATTCTTCTCTCCGATGGCCCGCATCATGGCCGCCGTCTGCTGCTGTCCCGCAAGGCCCAGGGTCCTGTAGATCCCATCTACGGTGAGCTGTCCTACGGAAGCGCTGGCACACTGATCCAGCAGGCTCAGACCGTCTCGGAACGCACCGCCCGCCAAGCGGCCCAAAAGCTCCGCAGCTTCGGGAGCAATATCAATTCCCTCCTGATAGGCAACGAAATTGATCCGCCCGGTAATATCCTCTGCCGTAGGCCGCCGGAAGGCGAACCGCTGACAGCGGGACAGGATGGTGGCAGGAACCTTATTAAGCTCCGTGGTGGCCAGAATGAACATCAGATGTTCCGGCGGCTCTTCGATGGTTTTCAGCAGGGCGTTAAAGGCGGAAATGGACAGCATGTGAACCTCGTCAATGATGTACACGCGCTTTTTGACCTCCGCCGGGGGATACACCGCATCGTCCCGAATGGCACGGACGTTGTCTACGCCATTGTTGGAGGCTGCGTCGATCTCCTGCACGTCCAGAATGTTGCCCGCGTCAATGCCCCGGCAGGCAGGGCAACAGTTGCAGGGATTGCCGTCGATGGGATTTTCACAGTTGACCGCCTTTGCCATAAGCTTGGCGCAGGTGGTTTTGCCGGTACCATGGGAACCGGTGAACAAATAGGCATGGCTCAACTTGCCGGTCATAAGCTGATTCCGCAGTGTTGTGGTGACGGCGCCCTGACCTACCACATCGTCAAAGGTCTGAGGCCGGTATTTCCGGTACAAAGCCTGATACATGCTGTTCCCTCCCATGTGAAAAATCCTTCGGCCCACGACAAGACCGCACACCCACCTTCGAATACGAGTCTATATCCGTTACCTATACAGCCAGCTCGGAAGCGGCATACCCACGGCACACGAAAAGGTCCACTTAATGCTGCTCGGTTCCCCGCCTGACATGGTTCATGGGATTCCGTTGCGCGGGACCGATTCCTCATCACCGCTTATATAGGTCAGACAATACAGTTCGCTCCTGGGGTGGGAATTCATCCCTGCTGTAGCGGATTGCAGGTTACAAGGCACCGCTGACTCCCCGACTAGTGCGGCCTTGTCACAGGCCGAAGGTCTGCAACTTAGCTTTATGAGTATACTATATTTTCTCCCACATTTCAAGGATAAAATCATATTCCTTAAAATAAAAGAAAACTCCCTCCAAAAAACGAGAAGCCCCCACCGGATGACCAGTCCGATGGGGCTTTTCGTAAATAAAGAGGGAGAAATGAAAAAGATATCTTGTTCCTTGCGTTTGTATCATACCCTATAAATATTACAAAAGTTTGCAAGTTTTATGATAGTTCTATGAATTTACATTTTTTCTGTATAATTTTTCATTGCACCGGTACTTCGTAATCAAAAAGTGAATTTACTTTGCATTCGAACCATGTTATAATGCTACCGAATATCAATGTACTTGAAGAGAGGGTTTCCATTGCTCAAAAATCAGACCGCCCAGCGCGCAGATTGTCTGGGCACCGAGAACGTATTCCGTCTGATCG
>CAZEPQ010000032.1:0-16441 GCA_964514175.1 uncultured Oscillospiraceae bacterium | reverse complement strand
ATTTGCCGGTCTGAGCCTGGATGCCTGTGGGGATGCCTCGTCCGTTATCCTTAACGGCGATGACGTCACCCTCCCGGATCTCCACCTGAATGTGATTACAATAGCCTGCCAGTGCCTCGTCGATGGCGTTATCCACGATCTCATAGACCAGGTGATGCAGACCAGGTGAAGACTGGGAACCAATATACATACCTGGGCGCTTTCGGACTGCTTCCAGTCCCTCCAGCACCTGAATTTGTTCGGCGCCGTATGTCTGCTTGACTTCCTCTGACATACTTTGACCTCCTTTTCGTCGTCGCAAGTTTCATATCCCTCCCTTCCCCTTTCAGGGAAAGGTCGGTCACTACACTGCTCCTCCTCTCAAAATCGAATCCACTTCGTTGGGTTTCGATTTTGTTTTAGGGCGGTGTACTTAAAATTTTACTTATATTTTTTTCGGGTACGGGTATCTCCGCAAGTTTCATATCCCTCCCTTCCCCTTTCAGGGAAAGGTCGGTCATTGCACTGCTCCATTTATTATTTAGTAGCAGTGAATCAAAATTTTCATTTTTACATATATCGTAACTGCTTACAGCACTCTCTTTTCGATGGTGGCAGCAGAAAGCTGGGTGAAATACACCTTTTCCATGCCGTATTCCTCTGTTACCAGGAATGTTTTTGGAATATCCTCGGTAACATTCAAGAGAGCGCCATTTTTTTCGGCATCCTGAAGGTATTCCATAGTTTTTTTACTCATGGAGCAGCCGTCCAGGTCGAAAATGCCGATGATGTTTTTATCTCTTACGGCCATATCGCCGCCGATATTTACATACATAGTTATCTGAGCCTTCCATCCTCCACCAAAAATACCTTACCGGCGGTGGTGACTTTCTCCGTCTCACAGCAGGTGATAAACACCTGACCGGAACGAATTTCATTCAAAATAAAGTCCTGACGGCCCCGATCCAGCTCGGAGAGCACATCATCCAGCAGCAGCACCGGCTCTTCTCCGGTGTCATCCCGGGCAATTTCCCGCTCGGAGAGCTTTAGAGCAATGGCTGCGGTCCGGGTCTGTCCCTGAGAACCGAAGCTCTTGAGGGGCCGGCCGTCTAGGTACACCTCAAAGTCATCCTTGTGGGGGCCTGTGAGGCAGCGGCAGCTTTCCAGCTCCGCCCGGTAATGCTCCTCCTGATGCTCCATGATCCGCTGAAATATCTCCGCTCTGGGGGCAAAGGAATCTTCAATGGAAGAGACCGTCTTATATTGCAGCTCCAGCTTTTCATTGCCGCCGGAACAGATGCCGTGATATTTTTGGGCCAAAAGCCCCAGCTTTTTGCAATACTGTGCCCGATAGCCCACAATAGAGGCGCCGATCATGGCCATTTGCCGATTAAAGTCCGGTAGGGTCTCTAACAGAGATGGCTTTTGAAACCGATCCCGGAGTATCCGACTCTTGGATTCATAGAGCTTTTGATAATCGGAGATGGCTTTTTTATACTGAGGCCGCAACTGACAGATGGCGCTGTCCAGAAACTTTCTCCGGGCGGAAGCCCCGGCCCTGAGAATTTGCAAATCCTCAGGACAGAACAGCACGGTGGTCAGCATCCCATCCACAGCGAAAGCGGACTTCTGCCGAACGCCGTTTTTCATGATTTGCCGGCGGCGGGAACCACGAAACAGGACATAGACCAGTTGATTTTCCCGGTCAGAGCTTTGAATATCCGCCTGTAGGCGGGCAAAATCCGCCCCCCAGCGGATCAGTTCTTCCTCTTTTCTGGTGCGGTAGGAACCGCTTTGAGAAAGATAGATGATGGATTCCAGCAGATTGGTCTTTCCCTGGGCATTGTCTCCCACGATCAGATTTACGCCTGGATCAAACTCCGCTGAAAGGGCCTCGTAGCTTCGGAAATTTTGCAGCTTTAAATGAGAAATCCTCATTTTGTGACCGTATAGGTGCTGCCATCCAGCTCCACCACCATGCCGGGAGTCAGCTTCTTGCCCCGCATGGTGCAGACCTGACCGTCTACCAGGACTTCGCCGTTCTGGATGCGGTTTTTGGCATCGCCGCCTGTTTCAGCAGCACCGGCGAATTTCAAAAAGGATTCCAGCTTGATAAATTCCGTGGTAATGGGAATTTCGATGGATACCTTGGGAGATGTTTTTTTGATAATCATACATTTTACCTCACATAATAACCTTCCCTTCCTATTTGGAAAGGTTAAGGGTGCAGAACAATAAATTACTCCGCCTTCAGTCTGACCGGCAGTACCATATAGGTAAACTTATTTCCCTCAGTGGGGGTCATGACCGCAGGGCTCAGATTTGTTTTCAGTTCAAAGATGATGTTCTCCGCTGGAATGGCTTTCAGAGCATCCAACAGATATTTGCAGTTAAAGCCAATCTCCATATCGCTGCCATTGCCAGCCATCATGCACTCGTCATAGGCATTGCCGATGGAGTTGGAGGTCCGCAGGGCGATCACATTCTCGCCCACTGTCATACGGACGGGGCTCTTGAGCTTTTCGGAGACGATGAGGCTCACACGTTCAATGCTCTGGGTCATATCCTTCACGCTGACCCCCAGCTTAATGGGGTTATCTGTGGGAACTACGCGGCGCCAATCCAGGAATTCACCCTCCAGCAGACGGCAAACCAGGGTAGCGGAGCCCACCTGGAACAGAATATGCCGGGTTCCCAAGGTAAAGGAGCAGTTGTCGTCGGTATCGGTGAGGATCTTCTCCAGCTCCCGCAGGGCGGGAGAGGGGCATACAAAACTGAGCGTCCGATTCTCGGGATTGTCGATTTTCTCCCGGCGAAGGGCCAGACGATAGCCGTCCACGGCAATGACCGTAATATCCTCGGGTGTTACTTCAAATTTACAGCCGGTCTGAATGGGCCGGGCCTGATTCTCGGAAACAGAGAAGATAGTGCCGGAGATCATATCCTTCATCACATTCTGGGGCACATAAATAGCCTTGTCATATTCCACGTCCGGCAGATTTGGATAATCATCAGCAGGAGCGGCCATAATAGAGAAGGAGCTGATACCGCTGAGGATCTTTACCCGGTAATTGTCGTCCACCTTAATGGTAACAGTGTCGTCAGGCAGCTTACGGATGATGTCACCCAGCAGCTTGGCAGGGAAAATAGCGCTGCCCATTTCCTTCACGTCAGCTTCCATGGAGACAGACACGCCTGTCTCCAGATTATAGCCGGTGAGGGTCAGCAGAGCGCCGGCAGTAACATAGATGCCCTCCAGGGCAGAGATGGTGCTTTTCTGGGAGACGGTTCTGGACGCCACGGAAATGGCGTTTATGAACTTATCCTTATCACAGGTAAAATGAATCATTTTAACGCTCCTCTCGTACCGGGTCTTTCCACAGGAGTTTTCCACCCCCGGAATCCCGAAACGTATGTAAATTCGTATCTTTTATAGATAAAATCTATATATTTTTAGTAATAGTAGTAGAGCCGGTGGAAACTGTGGAAAAGTGCTTTTGCCCATTGGGAAGACTGTCTTTTTTATTGTTTCCCCTTTGTGGATAAAATAGGCCCTTTTCCACAGAAATTTTGCCGTTACTAAAAAAATCCGGGTTTCCACAATTTATACACACCGTTTTCCATGTGGAAATGTGGAAACTCATGGGGCAGAATTACAGCTTACCGTTTACGTTGGTCGTTACCTCTTTCACCACGGTTTTGAGATGCTCGTTGGTAGCCAGATTCTTTTCGATCTTGGTGATGGAGTGCATAACGGTGGTGTGATCCTTGCCAAATTCAAAGGCGGTGTCCTGGAGACTGAGGGTTGTAAGCTTACGGATTAGGTACATGGAAACCTGGCGGGCCTCAGCGGTGGTCTTGTCTCTGGCGGTACCGCGGATATCGGACTCACTGATGTTGTAGTAGGAGGCCACCTCGGTGATAATGAGCTGGGGTGTGGGAAGCAGTTTTTCCTTTCCCTTGAACATGTCCTTAATGGCCCGGGATACGTTGGTGACGTTCAATACCAGTCCGGTCATATCCCGGTAGGCCATGATCTTGTTGACGGTGCCTTCTAGCTGCCGCACATTTGAGGTGACGTTTTCTGCCACATAGGAGATAACGTCCTCCGGCAGTGTCAGGCCCATGGATGCGGCCTTGTTCTGAATGATGGCAACACGGGTCTCATAATCCGGGGGCTTGATGTCTGCCAAAAGGCCCCACTGGAGACGGGTCTTGATTCGGTCCTCCAGACGGCTCATTTCCTCAGGGGGCCGGTCGGAGGTCAGGACAATCTGTTTTTTGCCCTCGTAGAGAGTATTGAAGGTATGGAAGAATTCTTCCTGGGTGGAGTCTTTACCGGCAATGAACTGAATGTCATCCATCAGGAACAGGTCCGCGTTGCGGTATTTATTGCGGAACTCCACGTTGCGGCCCTCACGAAGGGCGGTGATCAGTTCGGAGGTGAACTGGTCGCCCTTGGAGTAGACAATGTGAAAATCGGGATGCTGCTGCTTAATGACGTTGGCAATGGCATAGAGCAGATGGGTCTTACCCAGGCCGCTTTCGCCATAAATAAGCAGCGGGTTGTAGGAGGAAGCGGGCTTGGTGGCCACGGCCCAGGCGGTTGCATGGGCGAACTGATTGGAGGGGCCTACCACGAAATTGTCAAAGGTGAATTCTTTGCTGATGGCGTCCAGGTCATCCTTCTGTTTGTCCTGGTTCCGGTACTCGGCAAGGCCCTTGTCGTCCAGGATCAGAACATTGACTCTCTGATCCGCCACATAAAGCATGGCTTCCTCGATATAAGGAGTACACTGCTCTTCCAGAATGGGTCTGCGGAAGGCGTTGGGGGTGTAAAGCACCAGTTGGTCGTCCACAAGCTCCACCACATCCACGTCATCAAAGAAGGTGGTGACCACAGAAGCAGAGTGCCTTTGTTCGATATAGGAAATCACCCGTGTCCAGAGATATGATGCAGATGGCATTAAATTTCTCCTCTCTCAGTGGGTATCATAAGGCGTGAAAAATAAAAAAAGTTATTCACGTTATTATACCAGATTTTCAGTGTAAAAGCAATAAAAATGGGAATATACATTATTAAATAAAATAGGTTCATTTTTTCCTCCACAGAAAGCTACAAAATATAAAAAAGGCAGAGGACAGGTTTTACCCAAACTTTGGTGTGAACAAAGGTATTTGGGTAGCTTTCAACTGTCCTCTGCATGGATAAAAGCCCGAACTGTATGGGAGCGTTAACATACAGTCTGGCATGATACAAGCGATCTGTCTTTTTCTCTTGACAAATTACTATAAAATAGTATGATATTTAATAGACTAAAATTTAGAAGGATGCATGCATATGCTGGAAATTAAAGACCTCTCCTTTTCCGTGAATACAGAAAACGGAAGAGCCGATATACTCAAAAATGTGAACCTGACCCTTCCGAAGGGGAAATTTGTGGTGATTACCGGGCCAAATGGTGGCGGCAAAAGCACTCTGGCGAAGATTATTATGGGCATCGAGAAGCCCACTTCCGGTAATATTTTCTTTGACGGCCGGGATATCACCGAGTTGGATGTGACGGAGCGTGCCAATCTGGGCATCAGCTTCGCTTTCCAGACGCCTCCCAGATTCAAGGGCATGAAGGTGTCGGATCTTTTGTCCTGCGCCGCAGGACGGAATCTTAAGCCTGAGGACGGCTGTAAATACCTGACCCAAGTGGGTTTGTGTGCCCGGGAATACATTGACCGTGACGTGGACAGCAGCCTTTCCGGCGGTGAGCTCAAGCGTATTGAGATCGCCACCATTCTGGCAAAGAAGGGCTTCCTGATGATCTTTGACGAGCCTGAGGCCGGCATCGACCTGTGGAGCTTCAGCCGTCTCACAGCCACCTTTGAGGCCATCCATCAGGATTCCGACTCATCCATGATCATCATTTCCCATCAGGAGCGCATCATCCGTCTGGCGGACGAGATCGTGTTGGTCTCCGGTGGCGAAATTCGGGAGCAGGGGCCCGTAGAGGAGATATTCCCCAAGATTTTGGCCAATACTACTGGCACATGCAGCTATCTGGAGGAAAACTGATATGGCAGAGCTTACCGCAATTCAGAAAATGATGCTGGAAAAGGTGGCGGATATGAAGAAGGTGCCTACCGAGGGCGCCTTTAATGTCCGTCTCAACGGCAAGGGCTATGAGCGCCATTGCTCCGAGCATGTAGATATTATCCCCAAGGAAGATAAACCCGGCATTGATATTTACATCAAGGAAGGAACCAACGGTGAAACAGTGTCCATTCCTGTGGTTATCACCGAGTCGGGACTGGACGACCTGGTTTATAACGATTTTCATATTGCCGACGGTGTGGATGTCAACATAATTGCTGGCTGCGGTATCCATAACTGCGGCTGCGATGACAGCAAACACAACGGTATCCATACCTTCTATGTGGGCAAGAACTGCAATGTCCGCTACTCTGAGAAGCACTACGGTGCAGGTGACGGTACCGGCGGCAGAATTCTGGACCCTCAGACCAAGCTGTATATTGGTGAGAATTCCACCGTGTTTCTGGATATGAGTCAGATCGGCGGCGTGGACAGCACCAAGCGCTATACCCTCTGTGAGCTTTCTGACGGAGCCGAGCTTCAGGTCCAGGAGAAGCTGATGACCCACGGGGAACAGACTGCCGATTCCGAAGTGGACGTATTTTTAAATGGCGTGGATTCCAAGTGTCAGATCACCTCCCGATCCGTAGCCAAGGACACCTCCACTCAGGTGTTCTATCCCAGAGTGCAGGGAAATAACCAGTGCTTTGGCCATGTCCAGTGTGATTCCATCATCATGGGCTCCGCCAAAGTCCGTTCCATTCCTGAGATCTCTGCCAATCATGTGGATGCCAGCCTGGTTCACGAGGCCGCCATCGGCAAAATCGCCGGCGAACAGATTTTAAAGCTGATGACCCTGGGACTCACCGCGGAAGAAGCCGAGCAGCGTATCCTAGAGGGCTTCCTGCGGTAAAGATAACACGTTTCGTGTGACGAAATCCCGTGAAATCAGGGAGCAAATCAGAAAAAGTTCAAAAAAACAGGGACTCTGCCGGAAATAGCAGGGTCCCTTCTTGTATTGAAAGGCATTTCGTAGGGGCCGATGCCCACATCGGCTCCTATAATCAGTTGTTATTTACTAAGATAGCTGCCCTTCTCCACGGGCAAAGAGGCAATGGCGTTGAGCTCCTGGCCTGCCACATTTCCTGCCAGATACTCATAATATCCCTGGCAGGCGATCATGGCGCCGTTGTCGCCGCAGAGCTTCAGCGGGGGCATGTAGAGTTCCGCGCCTGCCTTTTTGCATTCTGCCTCAAAGGCTGCTCGAATGGTGGAATTGGCTGCCACACCGCCGCCGATGACCAGATTCCCATAACCGGTCTGCTCCAGAGCTTCCATGGTACGGGGCACCAGGGTGTCCCGGATGGCGGTGACAAAGCTGGCACAAAAGTCCTTCAGATTCAGCTCCACGCTCTTCTGGGAAGCGTTATGGATGGTGTTTAGGGCCGCCGTTTTCAGGCCGGAGAAGCTCATGTCCAGATCCGCGCCACTTACCTTACTTCTGGGCATGGGATATGCCGTGGGATCGCCCCCCTGGGCCATCTCGTCCAGGGCCTTGCCGCCGGGATAGGGCATGCCCAGCACCCGGGCCACCTTGTCAAAGCATTCGCCTGCGGCATCGTCTCTGGTGGAACCCAGAATGCGGGTATCGGTATAATCTCTTACGTCCAAAATCAAAGTGTTGCCGCCGGAAACACTGAGGCACACAAAGGGAGGCACCAGCTCTGGGAAAGCGATATAGTTTGCTGCCACATGGCCCCGGATATGATGTACCGGGATAATGGGAATGTCCAGGGCCAAAGCCGCTGCCTTGGCAAAGTTGACCCCTACCAGCAGGGCCCCAATAAGACCGGGAGCGTAGGTAACGGCAATGGCATCCAAATCGGATTTTTGGATACCCGCTTCATGGATGGCCTGATCTGCCAGAGCCGCAATGACCTCGATGTGCTTTCGGGAAGCAATCTCCGGCACCACACCGCCATAGATGGTGTGCATGTCGATCTGACTCAGGACACAGTTGGAGAGAATTTCCCGACCGTTCCGGGAGACAGAAATGGCAGTCTCGTCGCAGGAGCTTTCAATTCCAAGGATCAGCATGATTTTTCCTCCTCAAGATAAAAGGTCAGCAGCAGGGCGTCCTCAGTGGGCTCCCTGTAGTATTTTTTTCTCCTGCCCACTTCCCGGAAGCCCAATTTTTGATAGAGACAGAGAGCAGAGGCATTGGATGGGCGCACCTCTAGGGTCAAATATTGGAGGGCTTTTTCCTTAAAAACTTCTAAAATCACGGAAATAAGCTGTTTGGCAATACCATTTCCCCGATGCTCCGGGGCGGTGGCAATGGTCATAATATCCCCGCCGTCCAGACCGTACTGAACGCCGATGTAGCCCAGCAAGTAATTTTCCTCCATGGCCACATACCAGATGGCCCACTCGTTATTTAGTTCTTCCCGGATGGATTTTTCCGACCAGGGCATAGAAAAGGAGGCCTGCTCCAGGGCGGCCACTGCCGGGACAGTTTCAATTGTCATGGGGATAATGTTCATGGGATTCCTCGATTCTAATGGATTGCCGCCGTAGTCGGCTCCCCTGGGGAAGGTAAAGGGCGCTGACGCGCGGTGTGTTCTTACTTTGCCTCTGCCCAGTTCTTGCCCTGATGGGCCTCAGCAACAAGAGGAACGGAAATCTTTGCAGCAGCTTCCATTTCCTTTGTGATGACCTCCATAACGGTCTGGGCTTCCTGCTCCGGGCACTCCACGATCAGTTCGTCGTGGACCTGAAGCACCAGTCGTGCTTGTAAATTCATTTCCTTCAGGGTATCCCGCACCCGGATCATGGCGATTTTGATAATATCCGCGGCAGTTCCCTGGATGGGGGTGTTCAAAGCCATCCGCTCGGCGCCGGTGCGGACGTTGAAGTTGGTGCTTTTCAGTTCCGGCAGTGCTCTTCTTCTGCCGTAGCTGGTCTCCACAAAGCCGGTTTCCTTTGCGTTTGCCACCACGTCGGTCATATACTGCTTTACGCCCCGGTAGTGGTCCAGATATCCATCGATATAGGCTCTTGCCTCCTTGCGGGTAACGCCGATGTCTCCCGCCAGTGAGAAGTCAGAAATACCATAGACAATGCCGAAGTTGACCGCCTTTGCGCTGCGGCGCATCAGGGGTGTCACCTCTGTCTGTTCCACGCCGAATACCCGGGCGGCGGTGATGGTGTGGAAATCATCACCGGAGAGAAAAGCCTCCTGCATGGCCTGGTCTTTTGCAATGTCCGCCAGGACCCGCAGCTCAATCTGGCTGTAGTCTGCGTCTACCAGAACCCAGCCCTCTCTGGGCACAAACATTTTCCGAATTTCGGCCCCCAGCTCCGTGCGGACGGGGATGTTTTGCAGGTTGGGATCGGTGGAGGAAAGGCGGCCTGTGGCGGTGACCATGTTCTGGAAGGTTGTGCGTACCCGACCGTCGCTGCCTACCACCTTTAAAAGCCCTTCGGCGTAGGTGCTTCGCAGTTTGGTCAGCATGCGGTAGTCAATGATGGCGGGGATGATGGGATGCTTGTCCCGCAGGCTTTCCAGCACGTCGATGTTGGTGGAGTAGCCGGATTTTGTTTTCTTGCCGTGGGGCAGTTCCAGCTTTTCAAAGAGCAAAACCCCAAGCTGCTTGGGGGAATTGATATTAAATTCCTCTCCTGCATAGCCGAAAATCAGGGTCTCGCAGTCGGAAATTCGCTGGGAGAGCATTTTCTCAAAGGCCACAAGGGCGTCCTTGTCCAGCAGGATCCCCGTCTGTTCCATTTCAGACAGAACACGGCACAGAGGAAAATCAATTTGGAAATAGACCTGTTCCATGCCGTTTTCCTTTACAAGCCCGGGAAGAACCTCATACAGGGCGTGAACCGCCGCTGCCTTTCCTCCGGGGCCTTCCTCCGTGGCTCGGTGGCAGTAATGTTCCAGCAGGCTGTCCAAGGGATAGCTGGAACGGCTGGGCTCCAGCAGATAGGCCGCCAAAGCGGTGTCGTAGACAAAGTTTTCCGGGCAGTAGCCCTGCTTCAGCAGGGTGGTCATCATGGATTTTGCGTCGTGGGTGACTTTTTTCAGCCCGGGGGCAAAGATTCCATCCATAAGCCGGGGCCACTCCATAAAGCCCAGTTCACTTTCCGCGGCGGACCAGGCTTTTCCATTCACATATACAGCAATTTCGCTGAGATCCTGGCTGCCCCAGATATAGATTTCCTCCTGAGTAGCCAACATGGATAAAAATTCATCCAAATTTTCATAGGTGATGGTTTCCATCTCCGTCTTGAGTACGTCCTCCTGGATGATGTCAGCCTCCGGCTCTAGGAGACGGTATTTTTCAATCAGTCTACCGAAATCCAGACTGCGGAACAGTTCCAAAACTCTGGGTCGGTCCCAACAGGTCAGGCAGGTTGCCTCCGGCACAAAATCCACCGGAGCGTCACAGCGGATGGTAGCCAGATCATAGCTCTGATAGGCGGACTCTTTGCCTTCAGCCAGTTTCCGCTTCACGGCGGGCTTTAAAGAGGGATCCTCTGCGTTGGCGTAGACATTGTCAAGAGAGCCGAACTTTGTCATCAGGTCCTTGGCAGTCTTTTCGCCGATGCCGGGAACGCCGGGATAGTTGTCAGAGGAATCGCCCATGAGGGCCTTGAGATCAATGAGTCCTTTGGGCTTGAAGCCGTATTCTGACTCAAAGACAGCGGGGGTATAGTTTACCGCCTGAGTCTTGCCGCCCTTGGTGGTGACCAGCTTTACGGTGACGTGGTCATCCACAAGCTGCAGGGAGTCCCGGTCACCGGTGACCACCACGCAGTCCCAGCCGTGTTCACCACAGATTTTTCCTGCGGTACCCAGAATATCGTCGGCCTCCCAGCCCTGGAGAGAATACATCTGAATGTGCATGGCGTCCAGAATGTCCTTCAAAATGGGCATCTGGGAGGCCAGATCATCGGGCATGGGCTTACGGGTAGCCTTATAGCCCTCATAAGTCTGATGCCGGAAGGTGGGGCCCTTTTCGTCAAAGGCCACTGCCAGGGCATCGGGAGTTTCTTCGTCCAGAAGAGATTGCATAATGTTCAAAAAGCCATAAATGGCCCCGGTGGGCTGACCGCTGCGGTTTGAGAGGTATCCCACGCCGTAAAAGGCCCGGTTGATGATGCTGTTGCCATCGAGGATCATGAGTTTCATAGGATGGTTCTCCTTATGAGTGTTATTGCCGCCGCAGGCGGCCTAACCCCTTCCACCATAGCGGGGAAGGGGGGCATTTTGCGAAGCAAAATGACGGGTGAGGGGGCTGCTGTAAGGCAGTCGTTTACCACAGTTTTTGATGTTCTGTCACCAAAATGGAATTATGATTCCGGGATAAATTCGAGAATATCCCCAGGCTGACAATTTAATATTCTGCATAGTTTATCAAGTGCATCATGTGTCAGCAAATGATCGTTGCGAATATTTTGAAGTTGAGCTTCCGTAAATATTTTTTCTTTGCGGATCTTATAGGTGCTATATCCGGCTTGACGCAGTGCGGCAAGAACATCAATTTTGTATTTTAGCATACATAAACACCTCTGTACATCAAAATATAATGTATAAATGTAAGAAATAAACCAATAACTTTTGTGAATAATGCTAATTGAATATACATTAAAAAATAGTGTATAATTTATTTCACAAAGGAGGAATCAAAGTGAAAAAAATGATTGAAAAGCTATATTATGGTGAGTTATATCCCTGTATGGAATTTGAACCTAAAAATGAAGAATACCGAAATTTTCGTTCAGCTTTTGGAATACATGTTGATACATTCACAAACCAGTTAGAAGCAGTTTCTCCAGAGCTTAAAGAAAAATTTATAGCTTTAAAGGATGATTTTTATCTCATATCTTCCATGGAATCTGAGGAAATGTATTATCGAAGTTTTTGTTTGGGTGCAGTAATGGTCATAGAAGCTGTATATGGAATTAATAATACATAAACAGATTACACTTAATCATACCATTATAAAGCTTGCGCTTTTTGGTACATTTTCTGCCGTAATACCGCTCCAGCTCTTCTTCGGAGGAAATAATATACTTCTGATAATTTTTATTGGGGCCAACATGCTTGCCGAAGGCCTGGAGAAGCTTCTGGGCGGAGCGCTGCTCCATCATTCTCTGACCGTAGGGCGGATTAGTGACGATGACGCCCCTGCCCTCCGGCAGCGTGAGCTTTGTGGCGTCGGCTTCGGAGAAGATGATGTACTTGTCCATGCCGGATTTTTTGGCGTTGGATTTGGCAATGGCCAGAGATTTGGGGTCAATATCGGAGGCGTAGATTTTGTAATCGCCGTGGTATTCCTTGTCCAGGGCCTCTTTTCTGGCCTCCTGCCACAGCTTTTCGTCAGAAATCTCCCACTTCTGGCAGGCGAAGCTGCGGTTTAAGCCGGGAGCCCGGTTCTTGGCGATCATGGCGGCTTCAATGGCGATGGTGCCGCTGCCACAGAAGGGGTCCACGAAAATGTCCCGGCCCCGGTAGCGGCTCAGGTTCACCATGGCGGCAGCCAGGGTCTCCCGCAGGGGGGCGTCGTTGCCCACGGCCCGGTAGCCCCGTTTGTGAAGGCCTGCACCGGTGGTGTCCAAAAAGATTTCAGCCTGATCCTTCATAATGGAAAACTGAATCTGATACAGCTCACCGGTCTCCGGCATCCAGCCCACCTTGTACTTCTCCCCCAGACGCTTGGCAGCGGCTTTTTTGATGATGGCCTGACAGTCCGGCACGGAATGAAGCTGGGAATTGAGGCAATGACCCTTCACGGGGAAAGCGCCGTTTTTGGGGATGATCCGCTCCAGAGGGGTGTTGTATACGCCCTGAAACAGCTCTTCAAAGGTTCTGGCGGGGAAGGAACCCAACCGAAGTAGCACCCGTTCGCCGGTACGGAGCCATAGATTGGCCCGAATGATGGCGCTAAAATCGCCCTTGAACAGCACACGTCCGTTTTCAGCCATAACGTCCTGCATGCCGAGACGCTTCAGCTCCTGGGAGCAGAGGCCCTCCAGCCCAAACAGGCAGGGGACGGAAAGAGTATATTCAGTCATGTTATTATCTCCATTTTCTCATAATTTCTCAGCATAAGTATACCCCAAAATGGAGAAAAGTGCAATACAAACAGAACCTATGGACAGGAATGGGACATTGCGTTTTTATATGCATCTGAAAGGGCCTGTTACAGCAAAAACTGCAACAGGCCCTTGAATCATCTCAGTCCATTTTTCAGCCGGTCATACTGCCACCAGTGTAGTTTTTCATACACAGCGGCCTGCTTGTCGATCAGCGTCTTTGTGTAGGTGCCGTCGGGGAGATAGTAACTGCCGTGGCACATGACAGGCAGAATGCGCCGAGCCTGGGTCAGGTAATCCCAATAGGGGCTTTTCCCGGTCATGCCCGTCAGCTCGTAGACCAGGGAACCCAGATAGCTGGCATTAATTTTGTTATCCGGTGGAAGGTCCAGCGCCTCCACTGCCGCCGCCATGTCCCATGTTTTCAGCAAGGCTTTGTTGGCCCAGATCATGTATGGGGTTTCATAGGTGTAGACAACCTGCTGAGGGGTCTCATTTTGCCCCACATCGGAGCCGATGGCCCGATAACTGAGAAAATCCGCACCCAGATTGGGCCGGTGGTCTCCGAAGAAAACCAACAAGGTAGGCTCAGACTGTCCATCTAAAAATTCTGTCAGCTCCAGTACCATATCTGCCGTATTTCGGACGCCCTTGAAGTAGACCTCCAGATGTTCCCGGACCTCATCAGAGACGGAAACCGTCAGGGGCAAAGTCTCCTCTGTGGAGGAATTGTATTTGGAATAAGTATAAGCCTGATGATTTTCAATGGTGACGGAGTAGGCAAAGGTGCTGCCCCCAGCGGTACGGTCTGTCCACAGTTCCTTCAGTACCCGCAGGAAGGCCTCATCTGTAATGTAGCTGCCGTCCAAGTCCTCTGGGGTAAAGACATCGTTGAAGGTCTGATCATCAATGCCAAAATAGCCATAGACATTGCAGCGGTTGTAAAACCAGCTCTGTCCCGGGTGCATGAACCAGCTTTCCCACCCCGCTGCTTCGTAGACCCGGGCCAGGGAATCCACATTGCGATGGACTGCCCGAAAGGCGGAGGTAGTGTTATCCGAAATCAGATTGGTCTGCATACCGGTAAGAACGTCGAATTCCGTGTTGGCAGTGCCTGCGGATACGTTGCTGGCCACCATGTGGCCCGAGAAAGCCTGATCCCCGGAAATTAGCTGATGATAGGAACTCAGAGGGCTTTCTCCCTGGTCATAGTCGAAGACAGCTTCGTCAGCCAGGTCTGTAAAGGCTTCTCCCATGACAAAGAGAATGTTTACATCCAGAATCTGACCTTCCTCCAGAGTTTCTGTCTCCCAATCCTCCACTGTCCTCCGGTCGTAGCCCTCCGGCTTGTCGATGGGATACAGGTTCAGATTGTGGAGAAAGCAGTATGGAAAGCCGTAGGTGTTAAATACCAGAGGCACATTGCTCTTGTCCACCCTGGGCAGGGCATTGTAGTAGTCCTTGCTGGGGTAAATGGTTAGCATGGATACAAGAAAAATAGCCAGAGCAAAAAGACCGCCGCCCAACCGCCAGGGCCACTGGGGCCGGCTGCTGCGGACAAAGATCGCCAGCAGAACAAATCCAAGGAAGCTGATGGTCATCAGGGCGATAAGCCCGGGATGGAGCTGAAGCTGGTAGTCTCCCACCGCTGTCAGGCTCTCCCGCAGGAGAAAAATGTCCGATGGGATCAGGGGATCGTTGCGGCCCTCAATCTTCAGAAGGTTGGCATAGGATAAAAGCTCCACTGCCAGACCCATCACTGCCACAGAGGCGAATACATTTCCACAGGCGCAGTACAGCATCCCTATCAGCACCAAGGTGGGCAATCCGTTGAGGAAAATCAGGCTGGGGGTCTCCAAAATGCCGGAAATGGAGTTGCGGAAGGCGTCGGGCTGAATATAAATGGCGGTCAGCGTGACAAAAACTGCCGAAAACAGGAGACAGAGCAAGCTCACCGGTAGATTCATTTTGATATATCGTGGGGTTTTTGTTTTCATGGTGTTCCTTTCCGGAGGGTACCAAGAGCCACTCCCTGGATCCAGGTTCATCCTGATACATCAGTATCTCATGACTATTGTACTGTATTTCTGGTCAAAATGAAAGAAAATATTCTTGAAAATTTGCTTTTTGGGTTTTATAAAAACTTATGAGGATATAATTATGTAAACAAAAAGATTGTGTAAACCAGTGCAAAACTTTTGTGCATAATTCTGTGCAAACTCTGGAAAACCTCGAAATTCTGCGGTGGAAATCCGGGCAGATTTGTGGAAAAGTCTGTGGAAACTGTGGATAACTTTTGCACAGGTTTCGTGTTGTAATTTTTATGTTAACTTTTTGTAATTATTTCGACCATCGAAATATCTCGTCTGTTCTGCATCGGTTTTTGCAGAAACTTTCATTCGGTCCCCAAAAAGCCGGGACTTGACGGAACAGGGTTTTCATGTTAAAATATCCGGGATAAAATTGCTGGTATAGCTCAGTCGGTAGAGCAGCTGATTCGTAATCAGCAGGTCGGGTGTTCGAGTCACCTTACCAGCTCCAGAAAAATCCGGTGCAATTGCATCGGATTTTTTCAATGAAATTTGTCTGTGGGTACACAGGGCAAGGTTTGTAAAGAAGGGATATCCGTTGACGGAACCCCTTAAAAAATATATAATATTTCCCGCAGAAAGGTAAATAATATGCATAACCTGACTGTATGGAATAAAAACTAAGGATGTGCCCATAGATTTAGGAGGAATCCCCATGCGCTATTTGATCCTTCACCGTGAGCGGGCCCTGGCGGCCTTTGCGCTGACCTATTATTGCCATGTAAACTGCGACCGGGAGGCCCATCTTCAGGAAATTTCCCAGATGGAAAATCCAAGAGCCCAGGCCGGCGGTAAATATGGCCTTCGGAATGGACAGACCGTAAAAATTCCCCTGGAAGACGGAGAAAACCGGTTTTTCGTGGGAATTTACACCCAGGAAAAGTCCATTGTTACCCCGGAAACGGTGATCGAGCCCGGCCAGGAGGATGTTTATTATAAAATCGTCACAGATTTTGACGGCAATAAGCGGATCGCTTACCGGATCGAGCCTATGGGGCAGCCGGAAAAGTAAAAAAATGCAGAAAATGTGAAATATTTCGTTTTACAAGCAGGCGATCATGTGTTATACTATATTGTCGTAAAATGTGTTACATTAGCACCCCAAAGTGCTGACGACAATTGAAATCTTTTTGGGAGTGGTTTTATGAGCCGGATGGTTGGTACTGTATCCAGAGGTATCCGC
>CAZEPQ010000031.1:0-17033 GCA_964514175.1 uncultured Oscillospiraceae bacterium | reverse complement strand
TGGGCTTCGGCTCCAAGATCGTCATTACCGGCGACGTGACCCAGATCGACCTGCCCGGCGATAAGGTCAGTGGCTTAAAGGATGCCATCCGTGTGCTGGATGGTGTGGAGGACATTGCTATCTGTAAGCTGACCAGTCAGGACGTGGTGCGTCATGTACTTGTCCAGCGTATTATCAACGCCTATGAAAAGGCGGAGGCCAAGCGGGAGAAGGAAAAGATTCCCGTAGGGAAAACATATAAGAGGAATGTGAAAAAATGAACCATCAGATCATCATAGAATCCGAAGTTGAAGGGCTCGAGCTTGGCTTTCTTACTGAGCATATTACCCGATGTATCGAAGGGGCCCTCGATCAGGAGGGCATTGAAGTGCCCTGTGAGGTCAGTGTACTGCTTACCGATAATGAGGGCATCCGTTCGATCAACCGGGAATACCGGAAAGTGGACCGGGAGACGGATGTACTTTCCTTCCCCATGTTTGAATTTATTCCAGGGGGGTTCCCTGAGGATGTAACAAATCTTTTGGATCCGGGCAGTGATCTACTTCCTTTGGGAGATATGGCCCTGTCTGTTGAAAAGATTCGGTCTCAGGCGGAGGAATTCGGTCACAGCCAAGTCCGTGAGATCGGCTACCTGACGGTTCATTCTGTGCTCCATCTTCTGGGGTATGACCACTTGGATGAGGGAGAAATGAAGCGGCAGATGCGTCAAAGAGAGGATGCAATTATGGAATATTTGAACATTCCGAGATAAAAAGAAAAGAGAGGAAACTTTTATGAATATTACAAGATCCGCAATGGTCACCATCGCAGGCCGTCCCAATGTGGGCAAGTCCACCCTGACCAACGCTTTGGTGGGGGAGAAGATCGCAATTGTTTCCAATAAGCCTCAGACCACCCGTAACCGTATTTGTGCGGTGGTAAATAAGGACGATACTCAGATCGTCTTTATGGACACCCCCGGTTTCCACAAGGCTCGGAACAAGCTGGGCGATTACATGGACAACGTGGTAAAGGAGAGCATCGTGGATGTGGACGCCATCGTGCTCATTGTGGAGCCTATTGCCTCCGTTGGAACCCAGGAAGCCATGCTCATCGAGTCCATAAAGGCCAGCAGAGCACCCTCCATCCTGGTCATCAATAAGATCGACACCTTGGAGACCAAGGAAGAATTGTTCCCTGTGATCGCCGCATATTCTGCCGTACATGAGTTCGATGCCATCATTCCCATCTCCGCAAAAAATGGGGAAGGTCTGGATGCCCTTTGGTGCGAGGTCAGCAAGCACGCCCAGCTCGGTCCTCAGCTTTTTCCTGACGATATGGTGACGGATCAGCCGGAGCGTCAGATCATGGCGGAGATCATTCGTGAAAAGCTGCTGTGGTGCCTGGATCGTGAGGTTCCCCATGGTACTGCCGTAGAAATTGACAGATTCTCCGAGCGCACCGATAGTGGCATCATCGACTTGGAGGCCACCATTTACTGCGAAAAGGCAAGCCATAAGGGAATCATTATCGGCAAGCAGGGCGCCATGCTGAAAAAGATCAGCACCATGGCCCGCAATGACTGCGAAAAGTTCATGGGAACCAAGGTTTATCTGCGCTGCTGGGTCAAGGTCAAGGAGAATTGGCGTGACAGCGATTTCCTGATCAAGAATTTCGGCTATAAGGACCAGTAACTGCCACGTATCTTTCTTTTTTTCATGCAGACAATAGCTTCGGAGGGATCACCATGGACAGAAATGAACTCTGGAATCTCTTTATGGAGACCGGAGCCCCGGAGGCCTATCTGCTGTACACCCAATCAAAACAAACTGCCGAAGGGAAAATGTAACCCCATCGGCGCTACATAGAATGCCATGTTTTATACCACAAAAGCCATGATCCTGCGGGAAAGTCAATACAAGGACAATGATAAGATCTTCTCTGTTCTCACGGAGGAACTGGGCCTTATTACCGCAAAGGCTCGGGGCGTGAAACGAAAAAATTCTACCCTTCGCAGTGGCTGTCAACTGCTATGCTATAGTGAACTGACCCTTTTTGAGAAAAATGGATACTATACCATCAATGAGGCGGAACCGCTGCAAATGTTTATGGGACTGAGAACGGATATTGAACTGCTGAGTCTTGGGTCTTATTTTGCACAGCTTTTAGAGTCTGCGGCGGCCCAGGATCAGGTGAACCCGGAGCTTTTACCTCTGGGACTAAACAGCTTGTACGCTTTGGATAAGCTGAAAAAGCCCCAGAAACTTGTGAAAGCAGCCTTTGAACTAAGGCTGCTCAGTCTCAGCGGCTATCTGCCTAATTTGGATGGCTGCGCTGTCTGCGGAGACGGGGAGGCCAGACAGTTTTATTTTCAGGAAGGCGTATTGCTTTGCGAAAGCTGCCGAAGGCTTTCGGGTATGGGAGAACATCGTCAGATCTCCGATGGCGTTTTGGCGGCTATGAGGCACATCATAAGCTGTCCCAAGCAGAAACTGTTTTCCTTCACCTTGCCGGAGAGGAGCCTCAACGAATTGGGGCAGGTATGTGAGCAGTTTCTTCTTTCGCAATTGGAGGGTCGTTTTCCCTCTCTGGATTTTTACAAACGACTTTTTATTACCTACTAGAGGAAATGAGTTATGAACGAGTTATATGAAAAATCTCTGGGCACCCTGGAGCTCAACCGGGTGCTTGAGATGTTGAGCGCCGTCTGTGTCACGGAGGAGGGCAAGGAAATGGCCCTGAACCTTCGGCCCACTGCGGACGAGGATGAAGTTAAGTGTCTGTTAAAGGAGACATCGGATGCCTGCCACATGGTGGAGCTGAAGGGAAGCCCTGCCTTCCGGGACGTGAAGAACGTAAAGGCATCCCTGATCCGTGCGGATCGTGGCGGCAGCCTTAATACCATTGAACTGCTTCGGGTAGGCGGTGTCCTGCGAGCCACCCGAAGCGTCAAGGCCTACGGTGAGGGCGATGGTGTGGAAGCCGGCAGCCTAGAACATTACTTCTGGGCCTTGACCCCCAATCGCTTCCTGGAGGACAAGATTTTTGGCGCCATTATCAGTGAGGAAGAGATTGCGGATACGGCAAGTCCTGCTCTGGCGGATATTCGCCGCCATATGCGGATCACCAGTAGCAAGGTGCGGGACAGTCTGCAAAAGATCATTGCGTCCCCCAGCTACAGCAAATATCTCCGTGAACCCATCATTACCATGCGTGGAGACCGCTATGTGGTGCCTGTGAGAAGCGAGTATAAAAACACCATCCCCGGCATGGTTCACGATGTATCCTCCAGTGGCGGTACCTTCTTTATTGAGCCTATGCAGGCAGTGCAGGCCAATAATGAGCTGCGGGAACTGCTGATTAAGGAAAAGAAGGAAATTGAGCGCATTTTGGCAGAGCTGTCTGCGGATGTGGCGGCCCATCGGGAGAAGATCGCGGAGAGCTACGATCAGCTTGTGGCTTTGGATGTGATTTTTGCAAAATCCCGCCTCAGCTATTCCATGAAGGCCATGGAACCTGCGGTGAATTCCTGCGGCAAGGTGGTCCTGAACCGGGCACGGCATCCGCTGATTGACAAGCATGTGGTGGTGCCCATTACCGTGCGGCTGGGAGAAGAGTTCGATACCCTTGTTATCACAGGCCCCAACACTGGCGGTAAAACGGTCACTCTGAAAACGCTGGGCCTGCTTACGCTGATGGCAGAGTGTGGGCTCCATATTCCTGTGTCTGATAACAGCCAAATTTCCACCTTTGAAACGGTGTATGCCGACATCGGTGACGAGCAGAGTATCGAGCAGTCCCTTTCCACCTTTTCTTCTCATATGAAGAACATTGTGGAGATCACGGAGCAGTGCGATGACCGGACTCTGGTGCTGTTCGACGAGCTGGGAGCCGGTACGGATCCGGCCGAAGGCGCGGCTCTGGCGGTAGCGGTGATCGAATTCTGCCGCAAACTGGGTGCAAAGGTTGCTGCAACCACCCATTACGGTGAAATGAAGCTCTATGCTATGCGGTCGGAGGGAGTCATTAACGCCTCCTGTGAGTTCGATGTGGAGACCCTGCGGCCCACCTATCGTCTTTTGATCGGCATTCCCGGTAAATCCAACGCTTTTGCCATTTCCAAACGGCTAGGCCTCAGTGATCTAATCATCGATGATGCTAGAAGCCTTGTCAGCGAAAATGATGTGAACTTTGAGGATGTGCTTTCTCAGTTGGAGGCCCAGCGGCAGGCTATGGAGCAGGCCAGAATCCAAGCCGAACAATTAAAACTGGAAGTGGAAAAAACAAAGAAGCAGTCTGATGAATACAACCAGGAAATCAAAAAAGAGCGGGATAAAGCCGTTGCGAAGGCGCGGAAAGAGGCCCAGATGATCATTGATGACGCCCGTCGTTCTGTGAATATGGCTATGGACGAAATTAAGCAGATGAAAAAGCAGCTTAAAGATGCCGGTGCGGTGGAAGACTTCAACCAGCGTCAGGCAGAGCTGCGCCGAGGTCTCAACGCGGCGGAGGATAAGCTGAGCCAGAAGCAGGAGAAGACGGAAAAGAAGGTATCCGCACGACCCGCAAAGCAGGGTGACACAGTGGAGCTTCTCAAATTGGGAACTCGTGCCACTGTGCTTCAGGTCAATAAGGACGGAACCTTACAGATTCAGGCAGGCATTATGAAGTTAAATGTAAAACAGAATGAGGTCTATGTTCTTCCAGAGCAGGAAGGGGAAGCTTCTGTCAAGAAATTTGTGGAGAAAGCAACCAAGCAGCTCCGCAGCATCCAGACACCCTCGGAACTGGATCTCCGCGGTATGAGCGCAGACGAGGCCATTACCGTGCTGGATAATTATATCGACTCCGCGCTGCTGTCCAAACTGCCCTCTGTTCGGATCATCCACGGCAAAGGCACCGGTGTTCTTCGTAAGGCCGTGCAGCAGCATCTAAAGCGGCATAAACGGGTAAAGTCTGTGCGGTTGGGTGTTTACGGCGAAGGTGAAGATGGCGTTACCATTGCGGAATTGGACCTCTGATGTGTGGTTCCGGGATAGGAATTGTTGTAAAAAATCAAATTTTGACATGCAAATGATTGACGATTGATTGAATCAATGTTATGATATAGTAAATCGGCAGAGATGCCCAAAGACAGGAGTGAGTACATCATGTATACAAAAAATGCTGTTGTCAATAATCAGGTAGGTCTTCATGCCCGCCCCGCTACTTTCTTTATCCAGAAGGCCAACGAGTTCAAGTGCTCCATTTGGGTCGAAGTCGAAGAGCGTCGCGTCAACGCCAAGAGCCTGTTGGGCGTCCTTTCCCTGGGCATTGTCAAGGGAACTGAGATCACCCTCATCGCCAATGGTTCTGATGAGGAAGAGGCTGTTGAAGCGCTGGCCGCCCTGCTGGCTTCTGATTTCGGCAACTGATCATTGAAGTGATTGCCCCATGGCCTCAGCTTGGTCATGGGGCGTTTTCATATTTCTAATTTGGGAGGTGAAACCATGGAAATATTGACCCCGAAGGAATTGAAGGAAAAGGTGCTTTCTCTTCCGATGTCCCCCGGTGTATATCTGATGAAGGATAAGACCGGAACCATCATCTACGTTGGCAAAGCAAAGAAGCTGAAAAATCGGGTCAGCCAGTATTTTCAGGATTCCGTTGCACATTCTCCCAAGACCCGGCTTCTTGTGAGCCATATCGTGAATTTTGATTATATTGTGGCTGGTTCTGAATTTGAGGCCCTTGTGCTAGAATGTAGTCTCATTAAGCGGCATCAGCCCAAGTATAATATTCTTTTAAAGGATGATAAGGGGTATCCCTATATTCGTGTAGACCTGCGGGAACCTTATCCCACCTTTACCATGGTGGGAAAGCGGGCAGGGGATGGGGCCAAATATTTCGGGCCCTACGGAGGCCGCTTTGTGACCCAGCAGGCGTTGGATACCATTCGCCTGACCCTGAAGCTTCCGGGCTGCTCCAAAAAGTTCCCCAGAGATATTGGCAAGGATCGGCCCTGCCTCAATTATCAGATCGGCAACTGCGACGGCTGGTGTCAGAAGAAAATGACCCAGGAGGAATACAGAAACCGCATCAAACAGGGCATCCTGATGCTGGAGGGCCGGGACAAGGAACTGGCAAACGAATTGATGGCCCAGATGGAAGCGGCTGCGGAGCGGCTGGATTTTGAGGCTGCCGCCATTCTTCGTGACCGGTATCGTGCCATTGAAGCCCTGTCCAGAAAGCAGCTTGTCTGTTCCGGGGCCATGGCGGACACGGATGTGGTGGGCTTCTTTGAGGGAACGGCAAAATCCGGCTTCACGGTGCTGCATTTTGTCTCTGGCAGTCTTATTGATAAGGATGTGGAGGTGCTGGAGACCCAGGTGGAGGGGACCAGGGAAGAGATGGTCTCTACCCTTGTGAAGCAGTATTACCTTCGCCGTGGCTTGGCACCTAAGGACATTTATCTGCCCTGCCCCATGGGAGACAGTGATCTCTTTGCCCGGATGCTACAGCAGGAATATGGGAAAAAGGTCCGTATCTCTGTTCCCCAGCGGGGCGATCATGTGAAAATGGTGGAGCTGGCAAACTCCAATGCCAGGGAAGAGGCGGAACGTGTTTCCACCGATTATGAACGTATCAATAAAACCCTGGAGCTGCTGGGCTCCATGCTGAATCTTGAGACCATTCCCAGTCGCTTGGAGGCCTACGATATTTCCAATATGGGCAGCGATGATATTGTTGCATCCATGACCGTTTTTGTGGACGGTCAGCCCCTGAAACGGGATTATAAACGGTTTAAACTGGAGGGACTGGATGGGCCGGATGATTACGGTTCTATGCGGCAGGTTATTGAGCGGCGATTCACCCATTTCCTGGCGGGAGATAAGGGGTTTGAGCAGCGTCCCGATGCCCTTCTCATCGACGGCGGCGCAGTCCATGCGGACACCGTCCGTCGGCAGCTTTCTGCCATGGGCCTTGCCATTCCCGTATTCGGTATGGTTAAGGATGATCGGCATCGAACCCGCGCCCTTGTGACTCCACAGGGGGAGGAGATCGGCATTCAGACCAATCAGGCGGTATTTTCCCTCATTGGGCGAATTCAGGAGGAGACCCACCGCTTTGCCATCACCTATCAGCGGCAGCTTCGTTCCAAACGGGTGAAAAAATCCTCCTTGGACAATATCCCCGGGGTGGGAGAGAAGCGCCGCCAAGTGCTGCTGAAGCATTTTAAAACCATTAAAGCAATCTCTGCGGCCTCCTATGAAGAACTGTCCGCAGTGGTACCAAAAAATACAGCCGCCGCTGTTTTTGAATATTATCATAAAACGGCACAGGAAGAAGGAGAATGAATTATGCGTGTCATCACCGGTTCTGCCAGAGGCGCAAAACTGAAAACTTTGGAGGGCCTCAATACCCGTCCTACATCTGACCGGGTAAAGGAAGCGATTTTTAATATCATTCAGTTCCAGATCGAAGGCCGCCGGGTACTTGATCTTTTCGGTGGAAGCGGTCAGCTTGCCATTGAAGCCCTCAGTCGAGACGCGGAATATGCTGTGATCGTGGACGAGAGCCGTGAGGCAGTGAGTATAATTAAGGACAACCTGAAAAAGGTCAAATTTGACCAGAAGGCTTCCGTTTTCCAGATGGACTATCTCCGCTATCTGTCCACCACCCGGGAAAAGTTTGATGTTATCTTTTTGGACCCCCCTTATGCAGAAAAAATGCTGGAAAATGCCCTGCGAAAAATATCGGAAATTGACATTTTGTCGGAAGGTGGTATAATAGTTTGTGAGCGGCCCAAAGAGAAGGCTTTGTCTGCCACTGTGGGGGATTTGATTGCCTCCAAAGACTATATCTATGGCAAAACTGCTATCAATCTGTATACCAGATGAACCCGGCCGCTGACAATGAATAGTAATTAAGCTCCTGCGCTTCAAGGGGCTGGGCCGGTTTGTCGTGGATAAGCAGATTTCCTGCCGGCGGAAATCATTGATGAATTATATTCCAGATTAAATGCAAGGAGATAAGTCGCATGGAGAAAACAACCATTGAATCGCTGCTTAACAGCTTGACCGCCCTGGTGGGAGATTCCCGCAGCAGTCTGTTCGGCCAGGATAAGTGCATGGTGGATCGTGACCAGTTCCTGTATCTGGTGGATGCCCTCCAGAATCAGATACCTGATGAGCTCGCTCAGGCCAAGGCAGTCATCGAGAGCAGCAACGAGATCCGCACCAAGGCTAAGAAGGAAGCCGCCGATACCCGTAAGACTGCCGACAAGGTCCTTTCCGAGGCCGAGGAACGTGCTGCCCGACTGATCGAAGAGAGTACCATTGTGGAGTTCGCCAAGAAGCGTGAGCAGGAGATCCTGGCTGAGGCTGAGGAACAGCGTGAGCTGCTGATTTCCGGTGCTATCAGCTACGCAGAGGCTATTATGGCAGACGCTGAGAAGAGCGTTACCGAGACCTATGATGCCCTTGCGGCTGGATTTACCGCCCTGCAGGAGCGTGCAAGAGAGGACAGAAAAGCTGCCCTTGATCAGCTCAAGGAAGCCAAGAAAGTCCTGAAGAGCGCCAATAAAGGTGAACCACAAGCCTGATAATATTTCAAATGTTACAAACAACCTGTCGTCTTAATACACGACAGGTTGCTTTTTTAGGCCATTTTTTGCATTTTTTCAGAATTCTTATGCAATATGAGGATTTAATACTTGCAGAATCTCTTGCATTTTTGTAATTTCCACACTTTACATAATAGAAGCGATGGAGTATAATATTAAAGAAGATAAATCTCTGAATGCTTTCCTTTGGGTTTTTCTTTTGGACAGCAAACATATAGATGCGTATGATAGTTATACCATGCGTTTCTTCCGGAGGAAGAGGTGTCCTCCAAATATTCAAAGATGAGGTGATTTTCGTGACACAGAAACCCTTCAACAAGGTACTGGCTGCCAACCGAGGAGAAATTGCCATCCGCATTTTCCGTGCTTGCTACGATCTCGGACTACACACCGTGGCTATGTACTCCAACGAGGATATCAACGGTCAATTCCGCACCCATGCTGACGAGGCATATCTGATCGGTGAGAACAAGAGCCCTGTAGGTGCTTATCTTGACATTCCCGCCATCATTGACCTGGCCAAGCGCCGCGGTGTAGACGCCATTCATCCCGGTTACGGCTTCCTTTCCGAGAATGCCGAGTTTGCTAAAGCCTGTGAAGATGCAGGTATCACATTCATCGGACCTCCCAGCGATATTCTTGCCATGATGGGTGATAAGCTCTCCGCAAAGCAGATCGCCATCAACGCAGGTGTTCCCATCATTCCCGGCTGCACCGAGCCCTTGAAGGACGGCGACGAGGCCCTGGAGAAGGCCATTTCCTTCGGTTTCCCAGTTATTCTGAAGGCTGCTGCCGGCGGCGGCGGTCGTGGTATGCGCCGCTGCGATACTCCTGAAGAAGTTAAGCCCGCTTTTGAACTGGTTCGCAGCGAGGCACAGAAGGCATTCGGTAATGATGATATCTTTATCGAGAAGTTCCTGGTAGAACCTAAACACATTGAGGTTCAGATCTTGGCAGATAAGTATGGCAACGTGTATCATGTTGGCGAGCGTGACTGCTCCCTGCAGCGCCGCTATCAGAAGGTGGTTGAGTTCGCCCCTGCGTTCTCTGTAGATCCCTTTGTTCGCCAGCAGATCCTGACCGACGCTGTTAAGATCGCAAAGTCTGTTAACTATGTAAATGCCGGTACCATGGAGTTTCTGGTGGATAAGTCCGGCAGCTATTACTTTATCGAGATGAACCCCAGAATTCAGGTAGAGCATACTGTTACCGAAATGGTCACCGGTGTGGACCTGGTTCGTGCCCAGATCCTCATTGCAGAGGGCTATCCTCTGTCTACGCCTGAGATTGGCCTGAGCAGCCAGGAGGATGTGAAGGTCAACGGCTACGCCATTCAGTGCCGTGTTACCACCGAGGATCCTGCCAATAACTTTGCTCCCGATAATGGAAAGATCATCACCTATCGTTCCGGCGGTGGCTTCGGCGTCCGTCTTGACGGCGGTAATGTCACTACCGGTACCATTATTTCACCCTACTATGACTCTCTGATGGTTAAGGTCACCAGCCATGATAACACCTTTGCCGGTGCTGCCCGTCGTGCCCTGCGTGCCATCAATGAGGTTCGTGTCCGTGGCGTAAAGACCAACATTCCTTTCGTCACCAATATTCTGAGCCATCCCACTTTCCTGGCCGGCAAATGCCACACCAAGTTCATTGATGATACGCCTGAACTGTTCGACGTTGTGGACTCCAGAGACCGTGCTACCCGTGTTCTGAAGTACATCGCAAATATTCAGGTTGCCGCACCCAATGCGGAGCGTCATCAGTATGATACCCCCAGATTCCCGGAACAGCGTGAGCCTTTGAAGCCCGGTCTCAAGCAGATGCTGGATGAAAAGGGGCCCAAGGCTCTGTCCCAGTGGGTCATGGACCAGAAGAAGCTGCTGATCACCGATACCACCATGCGTGACGCCCATCAGAGCCTGCTCTCCACCAGGATGCGCACCCGTGACATGGTCAAGGGTGCTGAGGGCACTGCTGAGATTTTGGCAAACTGCTTCTCTCTGGAGATGTGGGGCGGCGCAACCTTCGACGTAGCATACCGCTATCTCCATGAATCTCCCTGGGAACGTCTGGATCTGCTCCGCGAGAAGATTCCCAATGTTCCGTTCCAGATGCTGCTCCGTGGTTCCAATACTGTAGGCTATCAAAACTATCCCGATAACCTGGTTCGTGAATTTGTAAAGCAGTCCGCAAAGAGCGGAATTGACGTGTTCCGTGTCTTCGACTCCCTGAACTGGATCCCCGGTATGTCCATTGCCATGGATGAAGTGCTGAATCAGAACAAGTTCTGCGAGGCCACCATCTGCTACACCGGCGATATCATGGATAAGACTCGTACCCGTTATACTCTGGACTACTACGTCAAGCTGGCGAAGGAGCTGGAGCACATGGGCGCCCACTCCATTGCAATTAAGGATATGTCCGGCCTGTTGAAGCCCTATGCCGCTAAGGTGCTGGTGAAGGCGCTGAAGGAAGAGATCGGTATTCCCATCCATCTCCATACCCACGACACCACAGGCAATCAGGTTGCTACCCTGCTGATGGCAGCAGAGGCCGGCGTGGACATTGTGGATACCGCCATTGCATCCATGTCCAGTCTGACCTCTCAGCCCTCTATGAACGCCGTTGTGGCTGCTTTGGAAGGACAGGAGAGAGATCCCGGCTTCGACATGGAGCGCATTCAGGAGCTTACCGATTACTATGCCGACGTCCGTCTCCGCTACGAGACCTTCGACCACGGCCTTAAGACCCCTGTTACCGACATCTATAAGTACGAGATTCCCGGCGGCCAGTACACCAATCTGGAGCCTCAGGTCATTTCCATCGGCCTGGGCAGCCGTTTCCAGGAAGTCAAGGAGATGTACAAGAAGGTCAACGACATGCTGGGTGATCTGGTAAAGGTCACACCTTCCTCCAAGATGGTGGGCGACCTGGCAATCTTCATGGTCCAGAATGAGCTGACCCCCGAGAACATCATCGAAAAGGGCGAAGCCCTGACTTTCCCGGATTCCGTTGTCAGCTACTTCAAGGGCATGATGGGCCAGCCTCCCTGCGGTTTCCCCGTGGATCTTCAGAAAATCGTGCTGAAGGGCGAGGAGCCTATTACCTGCCGTCCCGGCGAGCTGCTTGAGCCTGTGGACTTTGACAAGGCAAGAGAAGAGCTCTCCAAGTTCTGCCCCAACCCCACCATGCGTTCTGTTGTTTCCTACTGCCTGTATCCCAAGGTGGTTGAGGAATATTGGAAGCACTCCAAGGAATATGGCTATCTGATGCGTATGGGTTCCCATGTATTCTTCAATGGTCTTGCTCTGGGTGAAACTAACAAGATCAACATTGAAGACGGTAAAACCCTGGTCATTAAGTATTTGGGTCTGGGTGACCACAACGAGGATGGCACCCGTAACGTCATCTTTGAACTCAACGGCACCCGTCGTGAAGTGGCTGTGCCTGATAAGAATGCGGCTGTCACCGGTAAGGTTGTCGTCATGGCTGATCCTCAGGATAAGTCCCACACCGGCGCTTCCATCCCCGGCATGGTCACCAAGGTTAATGTTAAGCCCGGCGACGCTGTGGAAGAGAACCAGGTGTTGGCTGTGATCGAGGCTATGAAGATGGAGACCAACGTGGTTGCTCGTATGAGCGGCATCGTGGACGAAGTCTACATCAAGGAAGGCAGCAATGTGAAGGCTGGCGAGCTGCTTGTTACCATTCGTTAAATATCTATGATGCATTAAGACCCGGCGAGGAACTGGTTTCTTCGCCGGGTTCATAATAATTTTACATTTTTGAATTGTTTCATGCAATTTGGTGTGTTATAATAAGAAGGTTGAGATATAACGTCCTGTATTATGAAATTATTTATGCATGGAATTTGACGTTTTCCTCGGAAGGAGGCAATTTTGCGACAGAATCAGTTATTATTGGAAAAAATTAAGGAATCTCTTTCCTCTGTGTTGCCCATTACCGCCATTGTGCTGCTGATCAGCATCACCATTGCACCCCTGACACCCGGTACCATGGTGCTGTTTTTGTTTGGCGCCATTCTGCTGGTGGTTGGCATGGGCCTGTTTACTATGGGTGTGGAGATGTCCATGATTCCCATGGGCGACGGTATCGGCGTTGAAATTAGCAAGGCAAAACGCATCGGTCTGCCTCTGGTGATCTGTTTTGTACTTGGTGTAGTGGTGACCATTGCGGAGCCGGACCTTCAGGTTTTGGCGGAGCAGCTTCCCACCGTGCCGAATATGACCCTGATTTGGGCGGTGGCCCTTGGCGTTGGATTCTTCCTGGTTGTGGCTCAGGTCCGTATGTATTTGAATATCCCCCTGAGTTATACCCTGGTTTTCTTTTATCTGGTGGTGTTTATTCTGTCCTTCTTTGCTCCGGACAGCTTTGTACCAGTGGCTTTTGACTCCGGCGGTGTTACTACCGGACCCATTACCGTTCCCTTTATTATGGCCCTTGGTATTGGTATGGCTTCCATCCGAAGCGATAAAAACTCCAGCAACGACTCCTTCGGCCTGATCTCTCTATGCTCCATTGGCCCCATTCTGGCGGTTATGATCCTGGGCATCGTTATGCCGGATGTGGATGCTTCTTATACACCTGTGAATATTCCCGCTGTGGAAACCACCCGGGACGCGGCTTTGATGTTCGCTCACGATATTCCGGAGTATATCAGCGAGGTTGCTGTTGCGCTGCTGCCCATTATGGCGATTTTTGTTCTGTTCCAGTTAGCTCGCCGCCGTTTTCAGAAGCGGCAGCTTGTGAAAGTCGTGGTGGGCCTTGTGTATACATATGTAGGCCTGGTGCTGTTCCTGGTGGGGGTCAATGTGGGCTTTATGCCTGTGGGTGCCACCCTGGGTGCTTCCATTGCCTCCAGCAGCGCCAACTGGCTGCTGGTTCCCATTGGCGCACTGGTGGGCTACTTCATTGTTCGTGCTGAGCCGGCGGTTCGTGTCCTTGCTCGTCAGGTGGAAGAGATCACCAATGGCTCCATTACACAAAAATCTATCAACCATGCCCTGTCCATCGGTATCGCCATTTCCGTGGGACTTGCCATGCTTCGAATCCTGACCGGAATCTCCATTATGTGGTTCCTGATTCCCGGGTATATTCTGTCCCTTGGTATGACCTTCTTTGTGCCCCAGATATTCACCGGTGTTGCCTTTGACTCCGGCGGAGTGGCCTCCGGTCCAATGACCACCACGTTCCTTTTGCCTTTGGCCATGGGTGCCTGCGAAGCCGTTGGCGGTAATGTTCTGACGGACGCATTCGGCATTGTTGCATTGGTTGCTATGACGCCTCTGTTTACCATTCAGCTCCTGGGCCTTGTGGACAAGGTCAAGACTAAGGTTGAGGATATCGCACTTCAGATGTCCCTCAAGGAAGAGCTGGAGCAGATGGAGGATGGCGTGATCTTCTGGGAGGTGTGATATGGAAAACAACATCAGTCCCATGCAGATGGTTCTTAGCATTGTAGAGCGTGGTAAGGGAACGAAATTGATTCGTGCCTATGAGGAATTTAAGATTCTGCATCATGTGCAGATCGCGGGACACGGTACGGTTTCCTCTCATCTCATGGATACGCTTGGCTTTGGTACCACGGAGCGTGATATCATTGTTAGCTTTGCGCCCAAGGATACTGCCAATCAGCTTATGTATCATTTGAAAGACGAGGATCGTTCGAACCTGGGTGCTCCGGGTATTGCCGCGTCTATAAATTTAAGCGGCATGACCGCAATTTGGGCCGCAGGGCTTAGTAAATTGGAAGCAATGGATCCGGAAAGGGGAGAAGTACTTATGGAACAGGGAAATCATCACAGTCTGATTATTGTGACCGTCAATCAGGGCTACACGGATGCTGTTATGGACACCGCAAGAGCCGCAGGCGCACGGGGTGGCACTGTCGTTCGTGCCCGCTGGGCCGGAAATCATGCTTCTCAGAAATTTGCCGGTATTTCCATTCAGACAGAAAAAGAAGTGTTGTACATTGTGGCGGCGAATAAGGACAAGGAAAAGATCATGTCTGAAGTCAATCGGCTTCACGGAATGAAGACCGAGGCCCAGGCCATGCTGATGTCTGTGCCCATTGATCAGACGGCACGTCTTGACTGAGTTTTTCGGATACGGGTCCCTGAATTGGGGCCCGTATTTTGGTTTTATTCGTAAAATTTTTTGGGCGTATTGCATTGATGGTTTCAAAACTGTATAATGTACAAAGAAGGAGTGATATAAATGACCGCTGAAATGAAATATAAACATTGGCTCGATCAGGTCCCTGCCGGAACCACTGTTTATGAAGAACTGGAAGCCATGGCAGGCAACGACGCAGAAATTGAATCCCGTTTTTTGAATGATTTGACCTTTGGTACTGCGGGTCTGCGTGGTATCATGGGCGCCGGTACAGACCGCATGAACATCTATACGGTTCGTCGTGCTGCCCTGGCTTATGGTCAGTACATCAAGAACGCGGATCTGCCGGATACCTGTGCCATTGCTTATGACACCCGGAACAACGGTCTGCTGTTTTCTCAGACCTGCGCTGTGGCTTTGGCGGAGGAGGGTATTCAGGTTTACCTGTTCTCCAAACCCACGCCTACTCCCGTACTGTCTTTTGCTGTTCGTCATTTGGGTACCGGTGGCGGTGTTGTTATGACCGCAAGCCACAATCCTGCCGCTTATAACGGCATGAAGTGCTACGGAAATGATGGCTGCCAGCAGACGGACGAGCCTGCTGCAGAGGTATTTCAGCGGATGCAGAGCCTTCCTATGATTTCCGAGGCCAAGGTTTCCTTTGAGGAATTGGTTGCCCAGGGTAAGATTAAGCTGATCTATGATGAGGTTTATGATGCCTATTACGAGGCTGTGCTGGGCGAAATGATCTGCAAGGATCTGATTTCTGCCCCCGGCCTGAAGGTGCTGTATACCCCCCTCCATGGTACAGGACTGATTCCTGTAACCACACTTTTTGATCGGCTTGGCGTGGATTATGACGTTGTGACCGCTCAGTCTGATCCCAACGGCGATTTCCCCACCTGTCCCTATCCCAATCCGGAGACCGCTGAAGCATTCCTGGAGGCGCAGAAGGCAGCAAACGGCAAGGCTTACGATGTGATCATCGCTACCGACCCTGATGCAGACCGTGTGGCAATTGCAATTCCTCAGAAGGACGGCTCCATTGTGCGCCTTTCCGGTAACGAGCTGGGCTGCATGCTGCTGGAATTCATTCTTGCTACTCGCACCAAGGACGGCACACTGCCTGAAAACAGCAAGTGCATCAAATCCATTGTGACCACACCCATGGTAAAGAACATTGCTGCTGCTTATGGTTGTGAAAATATTGATGTTCTTACCGGCTTTAAATACATCGGCAGCACCATTCTCGGTCTGGAACAGTTGGGCCGTGAAAACGAAGTGGTCTTTGCCTTCGAGGAGTCCTGCGGCTTCCTGAAGGGCACCTATGCAAGAGATAAGGACGCTCAGATTGCCTGCGTTCTGGTCTGCGCGCTGGCTGCTTCCTGTAAGGTGGAGGGCATCAGCATTCTGGACAAGCTTTCTCAGATGTACGGTAAGTACGGATTCTACAAAACTCAGGTGGTTTCTATTAATCTGGATGGGGAGAAAGGCAAGGCCATGTGTGCCGACTTCATCGACAGCTATCGTAAGACTGCTCCCGCAGAGCTTGCCGGAATTACCGTCACCACCGTATCCGACTATAAGCTGGGTATTGAGAAGGATGTTGCCTCCGGCACTGAAACCAAGCTGGATTTCCCGTCCTCCAATGTGATTTCCCTTCTGTTGGGTGGTCAGGGGCAGGTGATCCTGCGTCCCTCCGGCACAGAACCCAAGCTGAAGATATATTTCTTTGCCTGCCAGGAAAATGAGGATACGGCCCTGAAGACGCTGGGCGCTCTGGTGGACACTATGAAGCAGGCCATGAACGATTTCGGCATTGCTTGCTAATAATTCTGTATTTATATTCGTAGGGGGCGATGCCCACATCGCCCCCTTGTAATTCGTTTTTGTGTATTCTTAAGAAAGAACTTGACAATTTCTTCGGGAATCGGTAAAATAAGCTGTAAATATTTATGGCAATGAAGAAGAGGAGTAAAAATTTCTCTCTTTTTAGAGAGCAGCCGGTGGGTGCAAGGCTGTAGGAGAGGGTTTTGAAGGTCGCTTCTGAGCTGCGTTTCTGAAATAGTAGTAGGAAGTGCCGGTGGCTCCCGTTACAGAGCATAAGAGTGCGGCAATATTTGCCGAATTCAGGTGGTACCGCGGAATTTTCGCCCTGAACGCATTGCGTTCAGGGTGTTTTGTATTTTAAGGAGTTGATATAAGTGAAGGAACTGCCAAAGATTTACGAACCCAAGCAGGTTGAGTCCAGCATCTATGATATGTGGACCACGGGTGGCTATTTCCACGCCAAAAAGGACGAAAATAAGAA
>CAZEPQ010000030.1:0-17065 GCA_964514175.1 uncultured Oscillospiraceae bacterium | reverse complement strand
ATCTGATATAATAATCCATGCTAATTGCGGATGTGCTGGAATAGGTAGACTGGCCAGCTTGAGGTGCTGGTGCTCGATTGGGCGTGCGGGTTCGAGTCCCGCCATCCGCACCACGAAAAGGACTTGCTTATGCAGGTCCTTTTTGTTTATGCTAATATGCCGCCGGCAGGGAACTTCTTCCTTGACGGCGGCTTCTTGCGTATACAACAAAAGACGCCGCAAATAAATTGCAGCGTCCCCTTCTTTATCATGGTCATATTATAGCAGAAAGGTGAGCTTTTTTCAAGACTTGTAGTTTCCGTTGTTTGCGGTAAAATAGACTGCACAAGGGGGGAATTAAATGGCGTACTATCACTGCTCGCCCACAGAGGGGCTGACGATCCTGGAACCTAGGAAGCCGGAATCTTTTGAGAAACCTAAAAGCGTATACATGACCACATCGCTGCCTATGGCGCTGATGTATGGAATCCGAAACTTTGAGTACTCTTATGGATATACCAAGGAAGGGCAAATATATTACGAAGAGTACTTCCCAAATGCTTTGGAAGTTCTATACCGAGGAAAAAGCGCCAGCCTGTATCTATGTGATCCCGAAAGTGTTAGCACCACCACCATACCAAACGAAGTGCTTTCTGATACTTTTGTGCCGATTATCAGTGAAACGCGAATCCCTGATGTGTGCGAAGCTCTGCTGGAACAGGAACGGCTTGGTACACTGGTGATACATAGACACCATGAACTGCCTCCCGGCGTGCTGGACTGGATTCGCCGCGCCGAAGCAGACGAAATTCGACAGAGGCACTTATTGCAAGTAGGTGGTCCTATGGCCGATTACATCAAGAGCCATTACCCGGAGAGTTGGGCAATCGTAGAAGCAGAAGAACATTTGCGTGGATAAATTAAGCAGAGATTGGGTCAACTTGTGAGAAGGCTAGATACAGAAAAGTGATGTCATTCTGCTGCCAAAATGCAGCCATACTGCGGTCAAATACAGTTAAAAACCAGGCTTACAGATAGATGGAGATAATGAGCAGCACCACCCATTTCGGATGGTGCTGTATGCGTATGACTGTGTCACACGATAAAGAAAAATCATATTATACAATGTAAGCAATTCCATCGTCTTGTCGTGATTTATGGAGGAGGCTATATTGAATAATATGAATTATTTCAGAAACAAAAAAGATTATCAGAATGAATGCAGCAGGGACAACCAAGTGACGAATGATTGCTGCAACAAAAATGATGATTGTTCTTGTTGTCCCCAATGTCCTCCGGGACCTCCGGGCCCACAAGGCCCACAAGGCCCACAAGGCCCTATAGGCCCTCAGGGACCCATCGGCGAAACCGGTCCCGTTGGCCCTACTGGCCCTCAGGGCCCCGTTGGCGAAACCGGTCCCGTTGGTCCAACCGGACCTCAAGGCCCTGTCGGTGAAACTGGCCCCGTTGGTCCAACTGGACCTCAAGGCCCTGTTGGTGAGACCGGCCCCACTGGTCCAACTGGACCTCAAGGCCCTGTTGGTGAGACCGGTCCCGTCGGTCCTACTGGTCCTCAGGGCCCCGTTGGTGAAACCGGCCCTGCCGGCCCTCAGGGCCCCGTTGGTGCGACCGGCCCCATTGGTCCTGCTGGTCCTCAGGGCCCCGTTGGCGAAACAGGTCCTGCCGGACCTACTGGCCCTCAAGGACCTGTTGGCGAAACCGGTCCCGTTGGTCCAACCGGACCTCAAGGCCCTGTCGGTGAAACTGGCCCCGTTGGTCCAACTGGACCTCAAGGCCCTGTTGGTGAGACCGGCCCCGTTGGTCCAACTGGACCTCAAGGCCCCGTCGGTGAGACTGGCCCCGTTGGTCCTACTGGCCCTCAGGGACCTGTTGGCGAAACCGGCCCTGCCGGACCTACTGGCCCTCAGGGCCCCGTCGGCGCAACTGGCCCCATTGGTCCTGCTGGTCCTCAGGGCCCTGTTGGTGAAACCGGCCCTGCTGGACCTCAGGGTGAAGAAGGCGGCGTCTTGAGTTATGCGGACTTTTATGCGCTGATGCCCCCTGACAACTCGGCAACGGTTGCTCCCGGCACTGATGTCAGTTTTCCAGAGGACGGTCCAATCGCAAATACCAACATTGGTCGCCTTGGTCCCTCCTCGTTTAACCTCGGAGTGATCGGAACCTACCAGATCCTATTCCAAGTCAGCGTTACCGAGGCGGGGCAGTTGCTCCTGACCTTAAACGATGAAGACCTAGCGTATACCGTGGCAGGTCGCGCAACCGGCACATCTCAGATTATTGGGATGGCGATCGTAACTACCACGGAAGTCGATTCTGTTCTAACGGTCCGCAATCCTGCGGGAAATGCCGCAGCACTAACCATCACACCTCTTGCAGGTGGAACGCGCCCGGTGTCTGCACATCTTGTGATCACACAGATAGGATAACACTTTTACAACACGACACCTGATCCATTGTCGTGATTGAATGAAAAAGCACCTATGGCGTTCTACTTTTGCAGAGCGCTATAGGTGTTATATTACTGTCTGTTACCAACAACGGCAGTGTTTTGGTCGAATCAAATCCGAAGAATTCGGGATATACAGTGGAGTTGTTTTGGAAGGTTCGTTCTTTTTTATAATTGCAGCAGGAGCGGTAAACTAAGAGAATATAGACAAGTTCAGGAATGTTCGGTATACTTATAATACTGGTATTAACACAGCTTTTTGGGGAGGGTATTGTCTGAACCGGCAAGTAAATCTAACGATTTTTGAAGTGAGAGGCTCAGACGGTAGCCGATTTGGCTGAAAGAATACTGTCTTCTGACGAGTATAAAGAAAAATGGCTTGGGTGGTGCAAGCAAATGCATGAGAAAGCGAAGGATAGTATTATTTGGTGAAGGAGGCACTGATTATGTGTATGGACGAATTATTGAAAAAGTCGCTCCCTGAGATCCCGGCAGAGATTCGGGCGGTTCTGGATACGCCCTGTATTACACTGACCTCTTTTGAGGATAAAAATCAATGCCTGTCCGACGATTCTCTGGGGCAGGAGGTTGGTTTTGGACAGTTTCCGGATGGAAGCTGGCTGGTTTCTATGAATTGTCCCATGCCTGGGGTTACGGCGGAGATGATTCGCTGGTGGTTTTGGTGGCACTGTCAGGACAGCCTTCGCTATCAGATCTGGTATCCGGGAGAACACAGCAGTATAAAATATCACAAGAAGGACAGCGCATATTTTACACAGGCTACGCGTCCTCCCTTTGCGCCCAATTCCCAGCTTCCAGTGGAACGGATCGGCGGAAAGAAAATGCCTCTAAGAATTGATTTTGTGGAGCCGGAGGCCTTTGGATTTTCGCCGGAGGTTATGGCGGAAAACCAGATACCGATCATTGTCTGCGGTCATGTCAGCGCTTTTTATGGGTTCATTCCCCATACGGAGATGGCGCATATTTTCAGGCAGACGGAAAAGGGCCTGTTTTTGACCAGCCGCTTCTGGCTTGGGCGCAGTATGAACCCACTGCTTCGCAAGATGGTTATGACGAAAGATATGGCAAGGGGCATGACGGAGCACTGCTGCGTGGAGTATCGGAATCTGGCCCAGATCCTTCCTATGCTGTACCGGGAATATGGACAAAATGAATAAGTAATACCCCCGGGCTGTCACTTCCTCGGGAATGTGCTTTACGGCATGTTTGGTATATGTTTATGAAATGTTCATCCGGGCCATATTGTGTGCTGCTTGACTTTGATAGAAAATGAAAGTATGATATAGGTACACCAAAGGTTTGGAGGAACTGCGTATGAAACAGTGCATGGATGCGGAAAATTTGCATCGGAGACTGAAAAAGATCATTGGTCAGGTGCAGGCTATTGACCGGATGGTGGATGAAGACGTTCCCTGTGAGGATATTCTCATTCAGATCAATGCGGCGAAATCTGCCCTGAATAAGGTCGGTCAGGTTGTTCTGGAAGGACACTTAAAGCATTGCGTCCGGGATGGCATCGAGCATGGCGACGCGGACAAGACTATTGAGAGCTTTTCAAAAGCGGTGGAGCGATTTGCGAATATGCAGTAATTCAGAAGGGCAGTCACGGACTGTCCTTTTTTCTTGACAAACCTATACCCCTGGGGGTATAGTATACCCATACCCCCATAGGGTATAGAAAGCGGTGAAGTTTTCGTGAAAAAGTTTGTCGAGAAATTGGAAAGTATTCTTGAATGGGGCGGTACCAAGAAAGATATTGTCTGCCTCATGCTGGGCGGTCTCTCTCTGATCATCAGCATATTTGACCTTGTACCCCTGCACTTTGATGCGGCATGGATCGCCATTATTCTCTGCGGCCTGCCCATTATATTGGAGGCAGTGGTTGGGCTGATTACAGCCTTTGACATCAAAGCGGATGTATTGGTTTCTTTGGCCCTGATTGCTTCGGTTTTAATTGGGGAGGACTTTGCGGCTGGTGAGGTGGCCTTTATTATGCAGCTTGGCGCCTTGCTGGAGGATCTGACGGTGGCAAAAGCAAGAGCTGGAATTGAAAAGCTGGTGCATCTGACGCCCCAGACCGCAAGAGTTTTGACGCCGGAAGGGGAGCAGGTCGTATCTGCGGAACAGGTGAATGTGGGAGACCATATTCGTGTGCTTCCCGGCGAAACGGTTCCTGTGGATGGTGTTATCCTGTCCGGGCAGACATCCATCAATCAGACGGTCATGACCGGAGAATCTCTCCCTGTGGATAAATCCGTTGGGGACGAAGTTTCCTCTGGTACCGTCAATCAGTTCGGTGTATTTGAAATGAAAGCGACCAAGGCCCAGGAGGACAGCTCCATCCAGCGGATGATCCGGCTTGTGCAGTCGGCAGATGCGGGAAAGGCAAAGATCGTTGGACTGGCAGATCGTTGGGCAACTTGGATTGTGGTAATCGCTTTGACTGCTGCCGCGATTACCTGGCTGGTTACGGGAGAAATCATCCGTGCAGTCACGATTCTCGTCGTATTCTGCCCCTGCGCCCTTGTTCTGGCAACCCCCACAGCCATCATGGCAGCCATCGGTAATGCCACCAAGCACGGCTTTCTGGTCCGTGAGGGAGATGCGCTGGAACGGCTGGCAAAGGTGACGAAGATTACCTTTGATAAAACCGGAACCCTGACCTATGGAACCCCGAAAGTCACAGCGGTGGAATCCGTTTCTGATTATTCCGAGGAAGAGATTTTTGCCTTTGCCGCTGCTGCCGAGCAGTATTCTGAGCATCCTTTGGGAAAGGCTATCCTTCGCAGTCGCAAACAGAGTGCCGATGCGAAGCTTTTGCCGGCGGAGGAATTTCGGATGATTCCGGGAGAGGGCGTGACAGCGGTTGTCTGTGGGAGAGGCATCAAAGCCGGCAATCTGAAACTGCTGAGAGAAGCGCCTGTTTCCTATGACCTTGCCCTTGCCGCGGGAAAATATCTCAGCCGTGGCAGCACCGTGATCTATGTTGCCGTGGACGACGCCTTGGCTGGATTCATCGTGATGGCAGATACCATCCGCAGTGAAAGCGCCCAGATGGTCAGCGCCATTCGGGCGCTGGGGGTGGAGCCGGTGCTGCTGACCGGAGACAATCAGAACGCAGCGAAAACCATTGGCGGGCAATTGGGTATCACAGAAATTCATGCAAACTGCCTGCCGGAGGATAAGCTAAGACAAATTGGGAATTATCAGGAGCGGGGAGAAGGTGTATGCATGATCGGTGATGGGATCAACGATGCTCCCTCACTGAAAAAAGCAAATGTAGGCATTGCCATGGGCGGCGTGGGAAGCGATATTGCTGTGGATGCGGCAGATATTGCCCTGGTGGATGATGAGATCAAGGAATTGCCCCATCTGCTGGCTTTGAGTAAGCGAATGATGAACACCATCAAGCTGAATCTGACCTTCTCCATGGGCCTGAACTTCCTTGCGATCATATTGGCCATCACGGGAATTCTGAACCCAGTGGTTGGCGCGCTTGTTCACAATGCGGGATCGGTGTTGGTAATTATCAACTCAGCGCTGCTGCTGGGGTGGAATGCAAAAGAAAGCAAAAACTGATGTATTTGGATTTTGCAACGGCTCTCCCCGGGCGGGAGAGCCGTTTTGAATGTAGAGCGGCAGCGTAGGCGTAAAGACTTGTAAAATGGGTGCAAAGTCGGTATAATTGGGGTATTACGACCCAAAGGGACAGGAAAGGATTTATAGACTGTTCCCGGCAGAAAAGAGGAGACGTTTTGAAACAGATATTTAGACGATTTATGGCTGCCGCCTTGGCAGTTGTGCTGATGCTGGGGTATATGGTGCCCTGCAGCGCAGCGGATGAAACGGTGTCTGCCACCATTTTATTTACACACGATCTCCATTCCCATTTGCTTGCTTCTGAAAAAGTGGAGGGTGGCGAATTTGGCGGTTACGCCCGCCTGATGACGGTGATCAATGAACAGAAGGCCCAGTATCCCAATGCTGTTTTGGTGGATGGCGGCGACTTCTCCATGGGTTCGCTGTTCCAGACGGCCTTTGCCACATCTGCCATTGAACTGCGGATGATGGGGGCCATGGGCTATGATGCCACCACCTTCGGCAACCATGAATTTGATTATCTGCCTGCGGGGCTGGCATCCATGCTGAACGTTGCGGCCAATTCTGGCGATCCTGTTCCCGCCCTGTTGGAGGCGAACTATCTGCCCCCCGAGGAGGGAGAGGAGGGCTACGGCGATGATGCCGCACTGATTTGGGATGCCCTGGGCAATTATGGCGTAAAGGATTATATGATCATGGAGCGGGGTGGCATCTACTATGTGATTTTCGGCATCAACGGCGTGGATTCAGATTCCTGCGCTCCCAATTCGGGAATGATTTTGGATGACCCGGCGGAAACCGCACAGCGTGTGGTAGACGAGGCTGTGGCGGAGTGCCTTGCGGCTTATGGCGCAGAGCCGCTGGTGATTTGCCTGTCCCACAGTGGTACCGAGGATGGAGAAGAGGCTGGAGAGGATTACGAGCTTGCCAAGGCTGTGACCGGGATCAACCTTATTGTATCCGCACACACTCATACCACTCTGGAGAAGCCCATTCAGGTGGGAGATACCTACATTGTTTCTGCCGGGGAATACGGCAAGTATCTGGGCGTGGTTCAGATGGAATTGGATGCCTCAGGAACCGCCAGCCTGACGGATTATGAGCTGATTCCCATTGACGAGGCTGTGGCGGAGGAACCTGAAATCGCTGCTCTCGTGGAGGGGTACAAGAATACCGTGGAAGAGGATTACTTGTCCAATTACGGCATGACCTTTGACCAGGTGGTGACCATTAACCCCTATACCTTTGACTCAGTGCAGGAAGTCTATGATACGGCCCATGAATCCACCCTGGGCAATGTATTCTCCGACGCATATAAGTGGGCGGTGGAACAGACCACCGGAGAGACCGTGGATGTGGCATTGACCGCCTCAGGCGTTATCCGAGAGACCCTGCCTGTGGGACAGGTGACGGTGTCCGATGTGTTCAATGCGGCCTCTTTGGGCGTGGGCACCGAGGGCGAGTTGATCGCTGTGTATGTTACCGGCAAGGATCTGAAAACTGCCATGGAGGTAGATGCCTCTGTACAGCCCCTGATGCATTCTGCGCAGTTGTTTATGTCCGGTGTGGAGTACTCCTTTAATACCAGCCGCATGATCTTCAACAAGGTGGACTATGCCATGCTGCGGCGGAATGACGGCACACTGGAAGAGATCGACGACGAAAAGCTTTATCGCATCGTTGCGGGCATGTATGCCGGTCAGATGTTGGGTGCGGTGGAAGGGACCTCCTTTGGCCTTCTTTCCATTACGCCCAGAAATACAGAGGGGGAGCCCATTGCATCGGATGAGCTTGTAAATTATGTGGTCAAAAATGACGCAGGGGTACCCCTGAAGGAATGGTACGCCATTGCGTCCTATCTGGACAGCATGGGCGGGGAAATGGATTCCCGGTATTCCACTACCGACGGACGTAAGGTGATCTATTCCAGTCTCAATCCTGTGAAATTTTTGAAAAATGCCAATCACTTCACCTATTTCCTTCTGGGTGTGCTGCTGGTATTGCTGCTGGTGATCCTTTTGATCGTTCGCAAGGTGGTGCGCCGTGTGAAGTACGGTCCCAAGCCCAAGAAGCAGAAAAAACAGAAATAAATAAGTATGGCCCGGGCTGAGTTTTCAGCCCGGGCGGTTTCGTCTATGGCGTTCCATGGATCATGCGAAGATCAGGGTCAATACCCAGATGACGCAGATCAGGCAGAAGGTTGAGATGCCGATGAAGTGATCCCGACCTCCGATGATGAGTTCGGCAGAGGAGCACTCCGCCGGGGAAAAGATCGGACGGATATTTTTATCAGATGAGAAAACGGAACCGAGCATTTTCATGAGCGCACCTCCTGACGAAGACGGATGTGGATTTTCGGAAAGGGAGATTCCTCCTTTCACCCTCATTATAGCATGAGAAATTAAAAAATCTACGTTGAAATGTACAATGAGCAATAGAAATGCAAAGGCTGCAATTGGTGAAAATAACGAAAAAGGAAAGCGGGATAATGTTTGAGCTGTACAAAAAATATGTCAAGACATGTGTAAAAATAGATGTATTCACAGAAAAATTAGAAATTTTCAATTTTCCCTGTACCGGAAGAAAAAATTGTGATATAATCCTTCACAATAGAAAGAATTCCCGGCATCACAGAAAGGATCATGACAATGGACAATCGTAATCTTTCCATGCTTTTTGATTTCTACGAGGTTACCATGAGCAATGGATACTTTAAAAACGGCATGCAGGATAAGATCTGCTATTTCGACCTGTTTTTCCGTGCAGTACCTGACGGCGGTGGCTTTGCCATTGCGGCAGGTCTGGAGCAGGTGGTGGAATATATCCAGCAGCTCCATTTTGGCGAGGATGATATCGAGTATCTTCGGGGCAAGGGTGGCTTTGATGAGGAATTTCTGGATTACCTCCGGAACTTTAAGTTCAGCGGCGACATCTATGCCGTACCGGAAGGAACCCCGGTATTCCCCCATGAGCCCATTCTCACCGTGCGGGCCAAGGCCATTGAGGCGCAGATCATCGAGACCTATCTGCTGCTGGCCATCAATCACCAGTCCATGATCGCCACCAAGGCGAACCGCATCGTTCGTTCCGCCCAGGGCAGGGCGGTGTTGGAGTTCGGTTCCCGTCGTGCCCAGGGCGCTGACGGTGCCATCATCGGTGCAAGAGCGGCTTACATCGGCGGATGTAGCGGAACTGCTTGCGCCCTTTCTGACAAGGTTTTCGGCGTCCCTGCCGGCGGTACCATGGCCCATTCCTGGGTTATGATGTTCCCCAGCGAATATGAGGCATTTAAGACCTACTGTGAGGTTTATCCTGAAAATGCAACCCTGCTGGTGGATACCTACAACACCCTGAAGAGCGGTGTTCCCAATGCCATCCGGGTCTTTAAAGAGGTGTTGGTGCCCAAGGGTATCACCAACATGGCCATTCGTCTGGATTCCGGTGATATTTCCTATCTGTCCAAGAAAGCGAGAAAAATGTTGGATGATGCAGGCCTGCAATGCTGCAAGATCACCGCGTCCAACGCTTTGGACGAGCATCTGATCCGTGACCTGATGATGCAGGGCGCCCAGGTGGACACCTTCGGTGTAGGCGAGCGGCTGATCACCTCCAAGAGTGAGCCGGTATTCGGTGGCGTTTATAAGCTGGCAGGCGTGGAGGATGAGGAGGGCAACATTATCCCCAAGATCAAGGTCAGTGAAAATACCGCCAAGATCACCAACCCCGGCTTTAAACGCATCGTTCGTTTCTACGACAACGAAAGCGGCAAGGCCATTGCGGACGAGCTGCGGCTCCGTGAGGAGGGCATGCCTGAGGCAGAGGGCCATGTGATCTTTGATCAGAATGCCACCTGGAAGACCAAGGAGCTGTATAACTACACCATGCGTGATTTGCAGGTGCCTGTGTTCATTAACGGCGAGCTGGTCTATGAGCTGCCCAAACTTTCTGATATCCGGGACTACTGCGCTCAGCAACTGAACACCCTGTGGGACGAGGTCAAGCGTTTTGAGAATCCCCATACATACTATGTGGATCTGTCCCAGAAGCTTTGGGAAACCAAGCGGAGCCTGCTTGATGCCGCAAAGAAATAATCACTGCCGCCCGGAGCCTGTTTCCGGGCGGTTTCTGCGTTTTGGAAGGGGGTTCCCACAGGTCACAAGTCTTGCCACTACGCAAAAGGCCGCAAGTATGTCAGTGGTAAGATTTATGCCCAATCCGGAGGAATAAGCGCTCTGGTTTATGATGATTTTGAATGGGATATGGTGACAGAACCTGTCGGCTTTGGAGCAGGGGACTGGGTGCTGTTTTACTCCCCGGAAGCCATAACGGAGAACGCAAAGGAAGAAAGCATGTATCATAATCTCTATCTGGTCAGCAGCGTCACAGGGGATATTAAATGTATCGGCGGATATGAGCAGGATTATCTGTATTCCTGAACATGTTAATGGCATACTTGAAAATAAAAAAGCAGAGCGTCCGGGGATAAAAAGAAGCAAAACTGTCAGAAATGATACTCGAGTTTTGAAACTGTTATTTGTACCTCGGGAAAAACTGTGATATAATGCTACCATCTCGAAATATATCCATAATGGAGGTATTATTATATGAAAAAGATGCAGTGTGATATCGTCGTAATCGGCGGCGGCGGCTCCGGCCTGGTTGCAGGTGCCCGTGCGGCAACCCTGGGCAAGAAGGTCATCGTACTGGAGAAGGACAAGAATCTGGGCGGCGGAATGAATATGGCTTCCACCATGCGTACCTTCGGCAGTAAGTGGCAGAAGGAGCGGAATCTCCCCGACACCACCGCTGAGTACATGCGTAACCGTATGGATGAGACCTTCTGGCGTCTGGACCGCAAGCTGGCAGCCAGCATGATCCAGGGCACCGGCAAGTTCTTTGACTGGTTCTGCGAGATCGCACCCCAAGATGTTGTAGATAATTTCTACGTTGGCAAGTACGTCTTTGACGGCGAGGATGGTCCTATGGGTCCCCAGAGCGGTGGTCACCATGAAGGTGCCCGTGGCAAGGGTTCCGGTCGTGTATTCGTAGAGGTTTGCTCCGAGAAGCTCAAGGAGCTGGGCGGCGAGATCATCACCGACGTTCTTACCGACGAAGTGGTGGTAAAGGACGGCAAGGTCGTTGGCGTTCGGGCCCACAAGAACAATGAATCCATTATCATCGACTGCAAGGCTGCTGTTCTGGCCTGCGGCGCATGGATCCGCAACGAAGAGTTCGTGCGGAAGTACTATCCCAAGCTGGCTGACGCCATGCCTTACATGGGCGACAGCGCGCATCAGAGCTGGAACTATACCGGCGATGGTCTGAAGCTGGCAGAGAATGCCGGTGCGTTGATGGACACCACCAACCTGACCATTCGTATGATGGGCCCCATGACCATGTGCCGCAGCCGTGTGATGGGAGATATGTCCAACTCCGCATATTCCATCTATGTCAACAAGAACGGCGAACGCTTTGTATCCGAGGGTTCCCAGCTCCGTATGGGCGTATTCAATTCCGGCTCTGTCCAGATCGAACAGCCCGACGGTGCGGCTTATGTGATCTTTGACGAGAAGGCTGTCCGTATGTCCATCGAAAATCCCGGTGTGCATCCCCAGCCCCAGCAGCCCATGCCCTTCGGCGCCAGCCGCTTCCCTGACACCATGGAGGAAGCCAAGGCAGATATGGAGCGTGCGCTTGCAGCCAATGACGGCGTAGTGTTCTCCGCCGCTTCCGTTGAGGAACTGGCAGAAAAGCTGGGCCTGCCCGCAGACAAGCTGGTTGAGACGGTCAACGCCTACAACAAGGCTTGCGAAGAGGGGATGGACTGGGATTGCTACAAGCCCGCTCAGTGGCTGGAGCCCATCAACGAGGGCCCCTACTATGCGGTCAAGGCATCCATGGGCACTGACGGCTGCTTCGGCGGCGTAGAGATCAACGAGAACATGCAGGCCAAGGCTGCTGCAGGCGGCGTGGTTGACGGTCTGTATGTTGTTGGCGATCTGGCTTCCGGTCGTTTCCTGAACATGGCCGGCATCAAGATGCAGATCCTCAACGACATGTCCTTTGCGGTTTCCAGCGGTTACACCGCAGGTACCCATGCGGCAGAAAATATCTAAGTGTTTATGCGTTTCCCCGGCAGTTCATTCTGCCGGGGATTTTCCTTGTATTTTCGGGAGAAAACAGGTATGATATAATTGTGACTTGCAGGCGTTCCGAGGAAGGGGAACCATAGTGCCATGGAACGGACTTCTCCGGAACTGCTCTATGCCATGGATTATATGACGGAATTTGGGTACTATGATATAGCGTATAGCAAAAATTAGGCGGAGGGAGCATTTGCCTCCAAGTTGTATTATCTCAGCTATGCCACCTCTACCACGGCAGCTTTTGCGATTTGTGCCATCCTGGCGGTGGTGCTGGCAGTGATTCTTTTGAAAAAGGAGACAAAGAGACGTGAGCAATATGGAAAGTACATTTACGACAGCCCTGCTGGAGCAGTTGAGCAAAGCGCAGAAGGTGTGCGGGGTGGAGGAGACCAGACTTCGGCAGCAGGCGGAAAAGCTTGGGGGCGTAAAAGCGGTGCAGCAGATGCTCTCCCGTCGGCAGGAAACGAGACAGTTTGTTCCACTGAAACAGATGAAGCGGCTGGACTTGAGTGTTGAGGCTCTGGTGATTCAGGGGAAGTTTGCCAGCCTCTTTACGGATGAGGAGGTAAACACCTGTCTGGAGGCCCTTTTGGAGGGCGGCATGTTCTGACAGAAGATACAAAAAATCTTCAGATTTAATTCAAATAACGTTTTGACTATGGCCATAATTTGGACATAATTTCAAATTATCATATGAGCGAGAAACCAATAAAGGAGCGACCATCATGAGCGACTACGAATATAACAATCCGCCTGTGGGGGGCAATGAGCCGGAACAGCCCGCAGAGCCCAACGAGAATGTAGAAACCACTGCCAACGTGGAAGGCACTTACCATATGCGTGGCGCCAATGGGGATGAGACCTATGTTCCCAGCGGCCTGCGTTTCGGCCCCGGCGGTCAGCAGAACCAGAGCTATCAGGCTCCCCGGCAGAACCAGGAATATGATCCCTATGGTGCCGCCGGAACTACCCGGCAGAACACGGGATACGATCCTTATGGCAACGGGGCGGCTTCCCAGCAGAATGCCGGCTATTACGGCAGCCAGAACGGCGGCGGATATCAAGCTCCCTACAGCCAGAACGCCGGTTATCAGGCTAACACCGGTTATCAGAATCCCTATCAGACAGGTGTGGACGGCAATCAGTCGTCTCAGGAGCCTAAGAAGAATAAAAAGACGAAAAAATCCGGCATCCGTACCATTATTGCCGTGGCCTTTGTCTGCATCCTGGTTGGTGCGCTGGTGGGCGGCGGCGTAATGTATCTGGTAGGCCATGTTACCAGTGCTGAGGGCACCGTTGCAGCAGAGAACCTGCCCATCGAGGAAAGTGTTACAGAGATTGGCGGCGAGGTGGAGGCCGCTGAAGAAGAGCCTACCGCTTTTAACAGCACTACCATTGAGATCACCACCAACTCTGAATCCACCAACATGACCCCCAAGGATGTCTATGAGAATTACGTCAACGCCGTTGTGGCCATTGCCAATGAGGGAACCAGCACCAATATCTTTGGTCAGGTTTCCGCTACCGCTTCCACAGGCAGCGGCATGATCATTTCCTCTGACGGCTACATCCTTACCAACAACCATGTGGTAGAGGACGCTGAGAAGCTCACCGTTACCATGACCAGTGGCGAAGAATATGAGGCTACCCTCATCGGGGGTGATTCAGACAACGATGTGGCCCTGATCAAAATTGAAGGCACTGATTTCCCCACGGTTTCCATCGGCGACAGTGACGAGATCCAGGTGGGCGATCAGCTCTGCGCCATCGGGAATCCCCTGGGTGAGCTTACCAACACTCTGACTGTGGGCTACGTTTCTGCCCTGGACCGTGAGATCAACGAAAATGGCATCCCCATCAACATGTTTCAGACCGACTGTGCCATCAACTCCGGCAACTCCGGTGGCCCCATCTTTGATATGAACGGCAATGTCATTGGCATTACCACCGCAAAGTACTCCACTTCCTCCAGCTACAGCGCATCCATTGAGGGTATCGGCTTCTGCATTCCCATCAATGACGCCATGGATATTGTCAGCGATCTGCTGCAGTACGGCTATGTGCGGGGCAGAGTTTCCATGGGCATCATGTGTCAGGCCATTTCCGCCACTGTGACCCAGTATTATAATCTGCCTGCTGGCATCTATGTCAGCTATGTGGATGCAGGTTCCGCGGCTGAGACTGCCGGGCTCAAGCAGGGCGACATTATTTGTGCCATTGACAGTACCGAGACTACCTCTGTGACAGAACTGAAGGTACTTCTGAAGGAGTATTCTCCCGGAGATACCGCTACCTTGACGGTGTATCAGAACGAGACCAGACAGATCGTGGAAATGGAGATCACCTTTGACGAGATGGTATCCACCACTACCACGGATGAAGAGGAAGAAACTGAAAGCGAGACCCAGGAGAGCCAGACGCAGCAGCAGACTCCCGGCGGAACCCAGATCAATCCCTATTTCCCCTTCGGCTAAGCAAATTTTATACCGCTGGGATTTCGGTCCCGGCGGTTTTTCTATAACCTGAGGTTATCGTCGATAGAAAATCGGTATTGGAAGGAATAGTAATGTTTCGCTATAATAACGTCATAAAAGTTGAAAGGAGTAATGATATGCTTTCTACTCTTCAACTCACGGAACGGTTTGAGGACCGCCGTGAGATTAAAAATGTCATGGGCAAGTATGTGTCTTCCTGCCTGCTGTGCAAGGAAGACACCATCGTGGACACGCTGTTTTGCAGCCGTGACGATATCTCCCTGAGCTTCAACCATGGTCACTATGTGGGCCGTGAGGCTGTTAAGGGCTATTTCGACGCTGTCTGCGAAGCCACCGCAAAGAAATCCAAGTGCCTCCAGAAGATCTTCCCCGAGCAGCTCGGTAAGCTTACCAATGAGGAGCTGTACGGTGTAGGTCCATTTAAGGCAGAACCCCTCACCAGCTTCTATATGCAGGAAGCTGAGGACATGCAGACCGCAAAGGCTATCTGGATGGTGGAAGGTTCCATCACCGATATCACCCCCAAGGGCCCCCTGACCTCCTGGAGCTGGGGCTACTACGCTGCCGACTTCATTAAGGAAGACGGTCAGATGAAGCTGTGGCATGTTCTCCGTGTGGAGGACGTTCACTGCCTCAACGGTGTTGACTGGGGTATGCCTGAGGATAACTATCCTGAGCTGCCTGAGTTCGCAGAGCTGAAGGACATCGTCATTCCCGAGCCCACCATCAAGGCTGACGTTTGGGAAACCTTCAGTGCATCCCGCGGCCCTGCAAAGACCCCCAGACTGCCTGAACCCTACAAGACCTTTGCTGAGACCTTCAGCTACGGTGTTTGATGAAGGAGGTTTATTGTAATGGCAATTGATTGGACTACAAAGAAAGCTCCCGCTTGGTTTGAACACAATATCCCCAAGCGTTACCCTCTGCCCCGTCTTTCCGACGAGGACATGATCCAGATGGTTACCGATATCGAGGAAGTCCGTGACCTGATGAGCCTCCGTGCTTATTATCAGTCCGCTGACCTGCGTCAGAAGGAAATGGACGAGATCTGGGTCTCCAAGCCTATGAATGCCGCTAAGGCATCCTACGGCTCCAACTACGGCTACTACTATGGCAAGGCCGAAGTACAGCGCTGGTATGTGGACGAGCATCTGGAAAAGCGTAAGGCTCAGCTCAAGGTTTACTGCGAGAAGCAGGGCATCGAGTATGACGAGAGCCTGCTGGGTGCCGGTTGCATGTATATGTGCCCCCTGTCTACCTCCATCGTCCGTATTGCTAAGGACGGCAAGAGCGCCAAGGGCATCTGGTACACCATCGGTCAGAAGACCGATCTGAAGGAAGACGGCACCGCTTCCGGTCTGTGGATGTACATGAAGATCTGTGCCGACTTCATCAAGGAGGACGGCAAGTTCAAGCTGTTCCACATTGTTGAGGCTAACGACCAGAACTATCAGGCCGGTACTGCCTACAGTGCTGATACCTATCTCACTCCCGAGACCGATCAGCTCTGGAAGGACTTCGGCAACCCCACCATTCCCATGAATGTACATGACAACACCTACAACTGGGCTGACAACTATCCTCCCATGCCCGAGCCCTATGATACCCTGACCCTGGAGAACAGCTATGGTCCCGAGGGCCATCCCATGCTGAAAGGAGGCAACATTGTATGAATAAGAATCTGAGCCTCAGTCAGAGAATCCATAACTGCGCTGCTACTCAGGAGGCAGAGTTTGTCCATGCAACCCACACCTACCTCCATGCCCGTGCCAACGCCACCGAAGAGTGGAGCCAGATCTGGTCCCAGTGTGACGATGTTTCCTGGGCACATGCCTTTGGCCGTATGCGCGGTTTTAAGTCCGTTTGGAACGGCTCTGTAACCCTGTACGATGTACAGGCTACCCAGCGTTTCCAGGGCGCTTATGAAGCTATGCCTGAGATCGGCGGCTTTGATATCCGTCCTCTTATGGAGCTTTCTCTCCATACCCTCGCTACTGACATCGTGGAAGTTGCCGATGACGGCAAGACCTCCCGTGCCTTCTTCCTAACTCCCGGCCTGATCTCCGGCGCTGTTGGTGCCAACGGCAAGCGTCGCTGCAGCGGCCTGTGGGAGCGCTACGGTGCTGACTTCATCTATGAGGATGGCACTTGGCTGTTCCTGCACGAGCAGGTTTGCCCCGATATGGGCATCGGCTGTGATTCCGGTAACCCCGGTATGCAGAATTATCTGCAGCAGAAGGGTGGCGGAATGGGTGGTCCTGGTGGCCCCGGCGGCGGCCCTGGTGGTCCTAGCGGCGCACCCGGTGGTGCTCCCGGCGGCGGTGGCCCCGGCGGTCCTGGTGGTGCTCCCGGCGGCG
>CAZEPQ010000029.1:0-17285 GCA_964514175.1 uncultured Oscillospiraceae bacterium | reverse complement strand
GGTAAAATACAGGTTGGGCATGGGGTCGATGACGAAGGGATAGTCCCCCTCCAGATAGTCCGTCAGATTCTTCTTTCCATAGCCATGGATCTCGGATTTTCGGACGCCTGCCATCATTTTCAGCACCATATTCTTGGTGGACAGGTTCATAAAATAGTCCACCATGCGCCCGATACGCTTTTCACCACGGATACCGGCGTCCCGAAGATAGTCCAGAATGAACTGCTGACGCAGCTCCACAGTGGTGAGGGCCTCGGCGGTGAGATCCTCCAGATATACCACCTCGACCCCCTGCTCCGACAGCACCGCCGCAAACCGGTCATGTTCCTCCCGGGCCAGATGCAGATATGGAATATCGTCAAACAGCAGCCGGTCCAGGTGTTCCGGCATCAGGTTCAGCAGCTCCTCTCCGGGGCGGTGCAGCATGACCCGCTTGAGTCTGCCGATCTCCGAAAAAACATGGATTGCCTCGCTCAAGATCATACACTCCTTTTCAGGTTTCTTCTGCTCGCAGTATGTCCCACATAAAGAAAAATCATGCATGAAACAGAAAAAGCCCGCTGCAAAACGCAGCGGACAGTTGCCTAATGAAGCGGAATAGGGGAGGGCCAATTGGGGAGGGGGTATGAACCGATCCGGTTTTTGAGATGAAAGCCAATCGGCCCTCCACGCAGCACGGCGGGAGCCGGCCTATTCAAAGGAGAACGGCTGGTCTCTAAAGCTACCTGACAGTAGAGACCGCGACTTCATGCTCAGTATATCCCAAGATGTTCATTTTGTAAAGTAATTTTTGTTCTTTTTGTGCCCTTTTTAGAAAAATTTACGCTTTTCACAAAAAATTATTTCATCTTTGTTTCATTTCGCAAAAGAGTAGTTAATAATTTCACTATTGCTCAGATCACCTTCAGCACAGCCAGCACCGTCAGAATCACCAACACAGCCGTCCCCCCGATAATGGTGCCCACAAGCTGCTTTTTTGACCCACTGGCTTTGGGGGACTCCAGTTTTTGCTCTTGTCCAGCCTTTTCCATGGCCATCTGCGCCCCCCGCATATTCAGATATTGCGCTCTTTGTTTCATTTCTTCATTATTGATGCCAACGCTCATGCTGATTCCTCCTTTAACAGTTTTATGCTTTTCTCGAAATGGTTCCAATGCCCTTCATATATAGACGCAAATCCGGGAACCGGTGTTGCACCTTATAAAATCAGGGATATTCAATCAGTTCCCACTTTTCCTCAGTGTACACAGCCCTGAGCCCCTCCTCCGAAAATTGATAGTTCACTCCGTTCCCCGGGAGGAAAGTTTGGGCACCGGTGTCCAGGTTTTCCAGGACAAGTCTGGTACTGTCGTTCTGATAGAGAACATAGTTGCCTGCCGCAGCAACCACTTTCCCGGGGAATTCCTTCACCAGTTCCCCCTTCAGCGTGTCAGGGGACACAGACAGCAGCTTGTTTCCCTCTTCCAGATAACCGAATTCCTCTCCAAACCAAAGGGCAAGCTGATCCTGGGCGGGCTTTTCGTCCAGTTCTCCGTCGTATTCTGCCACCACCTGATCCTTCTCCAAATCGTAGACCAGAGCCGCCGGGGTCATAACATATTCCCTCTGGGCCTCCATATAACCCCCGAACAAATAAAGCTTGTTGTCCCAGATCACACCAGCCTCACTGCTCCAATCGGACAGATTAACATTCAGCTTTTCCTGACTGCGGCCATCCGCGGCAACACGGGTGACCCAACAGCGGCCCTTGTCCACCTGGGACACATAGATGTCGCTGCCATCCAGCAAAAACAGATTGTTTACTCCACCGTCATTGAGATACAGAGTGCCGATCCGGGGCTTGTATTCATATTCTCCGCTGCCATCGGCATTGATGGAATACAGCTTGTTATCGTCCAATACATATATCTTTAGCTCAGAAATAATATACTGCGGCTGGTGGTCGTAATCTTTTCGCTGATAAATCAGTTCTGCCTGAGAACCATCCTCCCGGCTTCGCATCAGATTGCACCTATATTCATAGTAGACCCATCCGGTGGTGGATGTGGTGGGCGTGGGCACCGCAAGGTTGGTCTGCCTTGCGCTGTAGACCAGTACGCCGATCAGTATGGCACACAGTAAGCCCAGAGCAATGATCACGGCGATCAGCGGGCCACGTCCGTTTTCCTGCTTATTATGATAGGCCGCAATGGCCGCCTGCCGTAGTTCCTTCGGCTCCCCGTCGAAGCGTCCAAAATGGACCTCCGGCGTATATCCCGGCGTCATACAAAAAGCCCGGCGAATCTGCTTGCTCAGATCGTTCCAATCAACAGCCTTTTCCAGTTCCTTTGCCTCCGTCAGTTGCCGGAGCTGTCGGTTCTCCTGCTCCATTCTCCCGCGATAATCCCTGACCACCTGACGGATCTGCTCTGGGTCCCGCTGCATGCGCTCAATCTCCTCCAGAGAAAACCTTGCCTGCCGCAACAGCAGGATGTTTTCCAGCTCCTTTACATTTTTCTCGCTGAATTCATGGTAGGTCCGTCCATTTCGACGCTCCGTGGCCGTGGTGATGAGGCCCCGGGTCTCGTAGTAACGGATGGTTTTTTCCGGAATTCCGGTCTTTTGCATGACTTCCTTAATCTTCATGGTGTCACCTCCCAGGGCCATTGTACAATCCGCAAATATTGCGGTGTCAAGAAGTTTCTCATATTTTTCAAAAATTCCCGGCAGGACACCCTGCCGGGAACAAATTTCGATTAAGCCGCGGGTCCCACGGACACAATGGCGCCGTTTTCATTCAGCACCACACCATAGGTCGTGCCACCGTCTATCTTTACCGTCAGCTGATTGGCAGCCTCGTCAAAGCCCACCACTTCCATCTCGTGGCCGCCTGCGGCACCCCAGAGGATCCGATACTGGGCCTCCGTGCCGGTTTCTTCATCGGTAGGAATCAGCTCCACCTGCACCGTTTCCGGGCATTCCGGCAGCTCAGTGACCTCCGCAAACAGCGCCCCGGCAGCATCCCGGACCTCCTGTTCGGTAACGGTGAAATAGCCTTCCTCGTCGCTCTCATAGAGCCGGGACAGGTAGCGCACCATCACATTCCAGTAATAATCCGCATCGGTGATATCGAACTGGACTCCATCTGCCACCACATCTATGACACAGTCCACCTTGGGCAGGGCTTCCTCCGCAAACTGGGGCAGCTCCATCGCAGGACTGGGAGAGGGAGACGGTTCTTCAGACACCTCGGGAGAGGGACTGGGGGAAGGCGTAGGTGTGGGGGTAGGCGTGGGCGTTGGAGTAGGAGTGGGTGTCGGTGTCGGTGTGGGCGTTGGGGTGGGGGTCACTTCTACCACAACCTGCCGGGTCAGCAGCTCCACCGCATTGCCCGTGGTGACGTCATACAGGGTCAGGTTGCTGCCGCTGAGGGTAAAGCTGTAGGCTGTGGCCTCCTCCTGGCCGTTCTGGAAAATACACAGGCGTGCCTGTCCGTTCACTTCCTCAAGCCAGAAGGTATAGCTCTGGCTTTTTTCGCCCTGAGTCACCACCAGGTTTTCATTGGACTTAAATTCATAGGTTTTGCTCTTGTCCTCGTTGTTCCAGGTTCCCAGGAAGGAGGAAATATAATCGTCGGTAACGTCATCACCGGCAACCATTCCTTCCTCAATCTCCAGCTCCGGCATCACAACTTCCGTTTCAGGCCGGGGGGTGGGTTCCTCATTGGCGGAGGGCACCACCAGCTCTTCCCAGCTCTCGTCCTCGGGAACGGACACAACGGATTCCTCCACTTCCGTGGAGGTACCGCAGGCTGCCAGCAGGCACAGGCTCAACATCAAAGCAACAGCCATCAGGCCAGATCGTTTCATAACAGATTTCCCTTTCTCTATTTCCACAGGGGGTATTTTCTGTTCCCATTATACCGTTTTTGCGGCGAAAAGCAACTGTTTCGTTGTCACGCCGGTGGCTCGATCTGCCTCCGAAGGGCAAACAGGCTAATCACATTGGGCACCGCCATCAGTCCCGCCAAAATCCCACCCAGGCTCCACAGGGCCTCCAGCTCCAAAAACACGCCGCAAAAGGCGGAAGCCAAATACACCAGCCGATAGACCGTCACCCCACCACTGCCCCACAGATAGGCTGTGCAGCAAGCCCCATAGTGGCTCCAGCCCACCACCGTGGCAAAGGCGAAAATGCTCAGGCAGGCCGTCAAAATGATTTTTCCTCCGGGAATACAGGAAAACGCCAGGGCGCAGAGCTGTCCCGGCCCCGCTCCGGAAAACAGTTCCGGAGATTTCACCATGGCAGACACCAGCATGATCCCTGTCATGGCACAGATCACCACCGTATCCCAGAACACCCCGGTCATACCCACCAGTCCTTCCCCCTGGGGACTGCGGCAGGGCCCGGAGGCCGTTGCCATGGGGCCGGTGCCCATGCCCGCTTCGTTGGTAAATACCCCCCGGGCAGTTCCGTATTTTACCGCCGTCATAAAAGAGCTGCCCACAAAGCCCCCCGCCGCCGCTCTGGTGGTAAAGGCACTATCCAGAATCAGCTTTAGCCCCGGCAAAAGGGCATTCCGGTTTACATAAATCACGCCAAGGCAGCCCAGCAGGTACAACGCACCCATGGCCGGCACCAGCTTTTCACAGGCCGAGGCTATATTTTTCACGCCACCCAGAATGATGGCCCCCGCTGCCACGGTCAAAACCACCCCGGTCAGCAGTTTGGGAACCCCCACATCCCGGAGGCAGGTCCCCACCGCATTGCTCTGGATCATGGCCCCGGTTCCCAGAGCCGCCGCCACTCCCAGGGCCGCAAACAGCTTCCCCAGATGGGGCAGGCCCATGCCCTGTTCCAGTACATACATGGGGCCGCCCACGGTTTCGCCCTCCGCCGTGGTTTTTCGATATTTTAAGGTCAGCACCGTCTCGGCATACCGGGTGGCCATTCCCAGCACCCCGGTGATCCAGCACCAGAATACCGCTCCCGGCCCACCCAGACTCACTGCGGAGGCAATGCCGATAATATTTCCCGTACCGATGGCTGCCGCCAGGGAGGTTGCCAGGGCCCCAAAGGCAGAAACCCCATTTTCTCCCCGGTCTCCGCTGAGGCTTAGCCGAATCCCCCGGAGGGTAAACCGCTGGGGAACCCGAAGGCGGATGGTGAAAAACACATGGCATCCCATAAGACACAGGAGCAGCGGCCCGCCCCAAAGAAAACTCTCCAACGCAAAAATCAGTTCCATACTTCGCCCCTTCTTGACATTTTTCCAAACCCTCTATAAAATGAAGCTACAGGACAAGTCTCGAAGCATTTTATGTTGCCCTTGTCCCCCATATGAGAGAAAGAAAGCGAGGTTTTTCTTATGAGCAAAAAAGCAACTGACATTGTGGGTTATCTGTCCCCCATCGGTTTTCTCATCGCCTTTCTGGTGGGCGCCCGGGAAGAATCCCGTTTCCATCTGAATCAGTCTCTGGTCATCATTGTCATTGACCTGGTATTGGGCGTTCTCCAGACCATTCTGGGGTATATTCCCCTGCTGGGCACCCTGATTAACATCGTGCTGGGCTTTATCAGCTTCGTGATATTCGTCATCTGGCTCATTGCCCTGGTAAGCGCCATCAAGGGGGAGGAAAAACCCATGCCCCTGCTGGGCGGCATCAAGCTGATCTAACACAATTTCGATTCCCGTTTGGAGGTACCTATGGCCCGACATTCTTCCACCACCCGCAGCAAGATCGTCTCCGCTGCCTGGGAGCTTTTTTACGAACACGGTTACGACGACACCACGGTGGACGACATTGTGGAACGCTCCGGCACCTCCAAAGGCTCCTTTTACCACTATTTTGCTGGAAAGGATGCGCTGCTCAGTTCCCTTTCCACCCTGTTTGACGAAAAATATCAAGCCCTGGCCCCGGAAATGGATCCGGAAATGTCCGCCTTTGACCAGCTCATCTACCTGAACCACGAGCTGTTTTTTATGATCGAAAACTCCGTTTCTCTGGAACTGCTGGCACAACTTCTGTCCACCCAGCTTGTGACCTCCAGCGAAAAGCATCTGATGGATCAGAGCCGGTACTATTTCCGCATTCTGCGGAAAATCTGCTCCGACGGACAGCGCTCCGGGGATCTGCGGCAGGACATCTCCGTCAACGAAATGGTGCGGATCTACGCCCTGCAGGAACGGGCCCTGCTGTACGACTGGTGCATCTGCGGCGGCAACTATTCCCTGTCCCAGTTTTCTTCAAATACCCTACCAAAGCTGCTAAGCTACTTTAAATCATAAAATTTTTATATTTTATGATTTCGTCACAATAATTCTGTACTTTAGTCTATAATTATCCAGCCTGGAATTTCAATATCATTGAAATCCCAGGCTTTATTTTTTATATTTTTAGTTCAGACTTCGTTCTGTGTTGCAGTCTAGTAATTCCTGTGATATAATGTCCCCACTTCCAAAGAGAGGAGCATCTCTTATGTTCAATTCCCGTGTTATTACCATGATCATCACCATTCTGGTATACCTGATCGCTATGGTCCTCATCGGTGCCTGGTGTTCCAAGAAGAACAAGTCCACCGACGACTTTTACCTGGGCGGCAGAAAACTGGGCCCCCTGGTCACCGCCATGAGCGCAGAAGCCTCCGACATGAGTTCCTGGCTGCTGATGGGTCTCCCCGGCGTTGCTTTGCTGACTGGTCTCCCCGAGGCCACCTGGACTGCCATCGGTCTTGCCATCGGTACATATGTTAACTGGCTCATCGTGGCAAAGCGCCTCCGGCACTATACCCACAGACTGGACGCAATCACCATTCCCGAATTCTTCTCCAAGCGCTACAAGGACGACAAGCATTTCCTTTCCCTGGTGTCTGCCCTTGTCATCGTGGTCTTCTTCATCCCCTATACCGCATCCGGCTTCAATGCCTGTGGCACCCTGTTCTCCACCCTCTTCGGCATTGATTACTTCACTGCCATGGTGGTCTCCGCCATCGTCATCGTGGTCTACTGTGCCCTGGGCGGCTTCCTGGCTGCGTCCACCACAGACTTTATCCAGTCCATCGTTATGACCATCGCCCTGATCGTGGTGGTTGGCTTCGGTGTTTCCACCGCCGGAGGCTGGGACGCAGTTGTTTCCAACGCCCAGTCTCTGCCCGGTTATCTGAACCTGACCCAGGGCTATGACCCCGCTACCGGCACTGCCGCATCCTACAACGGTCTTACCATCGCTTCCACCCTGGCCTGGGGCCTGGGCTACTTCGGTATGCCCCACATTCTCCTTCGGTTCATGGCAATCGAGGATCCCAAGAAGCTCAGCACCTCCCGCCGTGTGGCTACCGTTTGGGTCGTCATCTCCATGGCTGTTGCCATCCTCATTGGTATTGTGGGCAACGCCATGATCTCCGCCGGTGCCGTTGAGTCTCTGGATTCCTCCGACAGCCAGCGCATCATCATTAAGATCGCAGACCTGATCTCCCAGCATGGCGTATTGGCAGCCATTGTTGCGGGCCTGATCCTCTCCGGCATTCTGGCCGCTACCATGTCCACTGCGGATTCCCAGCTCATTGCCGCCGCTTCCTCCGTAACTCAGGACCTGATGCAGGACACCCTGGGCCTGAAGGTTTCCCAGAAGGCCTCCATGGTCGTCGCCCGCCTCTCCGTCATCATCATCGCCATCATCGGCATCATCTGGGCAAAGGACGAAGGCTCTGTCTTTTCCATCGTCTCCTTCGCATGGGCAGGCTTCGGCGCCGCCTTCGGCCCCGTGGTACTGCTGGCCCTGTTCTGGAAGCGCAGCAACAAGTGGGGCGCTCTGGCCGGCATGATCGCTGGCGGCGCAATGGTCTTCATCTGGAAGTATGCCATCGCTCCCATAGGCGGTCTCCTGGCGATTTACGAGCTGCTCCCCGCTTTTGTGATCGGTCTGGTAGTAAATGTGGTGGTCTCCCTGGCTACCAGCGCTCCCGAGCAGGAGATTCTGGACAAGTTCGAGGAAGTTTCCTCCATCAAGGACTGAGCAAGGGTATTGACGCATCCGGCATCTTCCACTATAATTTGACATAAGGTATCAAAAACCGTCGGTTGGCTTGGATGCCAGCCGACGGTCTTTTCTTAGGAGGAAAATTTGCCATGAAAAAAGCACTCCGAATACTCTCCCTGCTGCTGATTTTCTCCCTGACACTGGGCACTTCTGCCGCACTGGCAACAGATACAGCCCTCCCGGAGTCCACAGAAATTCAGGCAGCAGAATCCATAGATCCAGCCGAGGTCGTTCGGGCCATTGTCCTGTTTGAAGGGGATGGTGCCGCCGCTGTGGCCGAAGATCCGGAAGACAGCCTGTTTTCCGCCCAGACCGAGACGTTGGAAGAGGACCACGAGGACCTTCTGGAAACCATGGAGGACGTGGCCCCCACCCTGGAAGTTGCCCATGAATTCACCGTATTTTTCAGCGGCGTATCCGTCGATGTGCCCTACGGCGACCTGGACGCCCTTTCTCAGTTGGAGGGCGTTGCGGAGGTGTGGGTCGCCACCACCTACCAGATTCCCACCACAGAGGAAACCTCTGCCGACGAATTATACGCCGCCGCATCGGCCCTGAGCAGTGAATACACCGGACAGGGTACCCTGATCGCCGTGCTGGACTCCGGTGCCAATCTGAGCCACGAAACCTTTGCTGTCAACGATACCATGCTGGGCAACACGGCACTGAGTAAGTCGGCCGCAGCTTCCGCCAGCACCAGCAAAAAAGGCCAGTATGTTTCTAAAAAGATCCCCTTTGCCTATGACTACGCCGACAATGACTCCAACGTGTCCGATACCCACGGTCACGGCACCCATGTTGCCGCCATTGCCGCAGGCTACACCCCCGCAAAGGGGCAAAACAGCGGTTTTTCCGGTGCTGCCCCCGGGGCACAGCTTGCTATTATGAAAATTTGCAAGGACAATTCCGATTCCACCACCACCGACGTATACTTCGCCGCATTGGAGGACGCCTACCGCCTGGGGGTGGACGTGATCACCATGTCCCTGGGCTCCGCCTGTGGCTTCACCCACGACGCCACGCTGGACAGTACCCTCTTCGGCAATATTTACAGGACGCTGGATGAAGCAGGCATTATTGTCTGCGCCGCCTCCGGCAACCACGGCTCTCAGGCGGCTAACAACCGCACCAGTTCGGGCACCGTTCTGGCAGACTACACCGACTATGGCACCGTGGCCTCCCCTGCTTCCTATCTGGGCAACACTGCCGTGGCCGCCGCCACCAATACCGAATATCCCAGCTACGCCATCCGTGTGGACGGCACCTACTACAGCTATACTGAGCCTTCCGGAGCATCCGGCTCCTTGTCCGCAGCCCTGGGCGGCAGTACCCAACCTTACGTTCTCGTAAGCGGCTATGGCACGGCTGCGGACTTCGCTGCCGCCAATGTCAGAGGGAAAATCGCCGTGGTCTCCCGAGGTGAGCTTTCCTTTGCGGAAAAGGCGCAGAATGCCAAGGCAGCCGGCGCCGGCGCCCTGGTGATCTACAATAACCAGAGTATCACCGTCCCCATGAAATGCCCGGATCCGGCAATCCCGGTGATACTGGTTTCCAAAACCACCGGTCAAATCCTGAAAAACGCTTCTGCGCAGACGATGTACATCACCTCGGAGCAGATCAGCCTGACCAGCGAAGCCTCTCTCTCCATCGCTGCCTACTCCGCCTGGGGTACCACTCCGGACCTCACCATCACTCCTGCCATTTCTGCCATCGGCACCAATGTTTATTCCGCCAACTATTCCGGCTCCTCCAGCTATCGCTATCTCTCCGGCACCTCCATGGCCTCCCCCAACGTGGCAGGTCAGTTTGCCGTGATCCTGTCCTACCTGAAAAGCACCCAGCCCACCCTCTCCAAGCTCCAACGCGCTGAACTTGCAGAGGATTTGGCCTATTCCAGCGCTCAGCTCCTGGGCTCAGAGGAATCCCCCATTTCCGTCCGGCAACAGGGCAGCGGACTGATGGATGCTGCCACCGCAGTGCAAAACCAGTTCTATTTCTCAGAGCCGTTGCAGGAGTTGGGCGATGACCCCAATGAAACCGGCGTCTATACCATGACCCTGGAGATTCAGCCCACCAATAACGGCTGCCTCTCGAGGCGGTTCACAGATGTGAGCACCAGCAGCTATTATCACGAGGCTGTGGATTACGGTGTGCAAACCGGCTTGTTCAAAGGCACCTCGAATACCACCTTCGCCCCTGAGGACAAAGTCACCCGCGCACAGGTGGTAACAGTCCTGTATCGCCTTTCCGGTTCTCCCACAGTATCGGGGAAATCCCGCTTTACCGATGTGGAAGCAGGCTCCTACTATGAGGACGCCGTCATTTGGGGACAGGCCACCGGCGTGGTCAAGGGCATCACGGACACCACCTTCTGCCCCAACGATCCCGTTACCCGACAGCAGATGGTCACCTTCTTGTACCGCTATCTGGGCAGCCCTGCCACAGAAATGAATCTGAGCGGTTATGTGGACACGAAAGAAGTGGATGCCTATGCCCTTCCCGCCATGAAGTGGGCCGTTAAAAACGGCATCATCACCAGCTACGCCACATGGCAGCTTCAGCTCAACCCCACAGGCAAAGCCACCCGGGCTCAATACGCCACCATTCTCTACCGCTACCTGAACCCCTCCTACGACCTATCGGCCCTGGTCATGGGGGACTCTGCCATAGTGCAAGAGGATGGCACCATTACCAACCTAATGACCTCCAAGCTCCTTGACTGCAATGTGACCTTCTCCTGCGGAGACAGTCTGACTCTCAGTGCCTGTGGCAACGCCAGCACAAGCGTTACCGCTACCATTCGTTTAACGGAAGCCACCAAGTCCACTCTGCGGAACTGCTTTAAAAACGGCACCTATATCGAGGGCTACATCCTGTTGGATGGCGAAGCGCTCTCTATCCACTCCACATTCCTGTCCTTCTTCGGGGATTGGGAAAAGGCCCCCATTCTGGAACAAGCCGATTTTCGGGATGTGGAAGAAGCTCAGGACCGGATCGATGCCCAAAGCCTGCGTGTGAACTGGTATGACCTGAAGCCGGTAAACATCGATGCCAACATGGCCTATTTTTACGGCACGGACGGTTCCAAGATCATTTTGGGCGACAATCCCTGCGGCAATTCCTCTTACAACCGGTCCCATATAGCCCTAACCTCCGATGAAAACTTAGCCCGGAAGCTTTATCTCCAAACCGTGCAGCTTCGGAATGCACAATCCCTCACCCTGACTGTCACCGATGCCGACACGAGAAAGGTCTACTACCAGGATACAAAAAACTACGTCAAAAAAACTTACTACAGCGGTGGCTGGAAATATTCCACGCCCTTCGAATGGACCCCAAAGGATACCGACGGAAGTCCGCTGCCCTCGGGAACAAATCTCATTGTCTCCGTATCGGCATCTCTTCATGGCGAGACGGAAACTCTGCAGTGGAGCTTCCCCCTGGTCATCGACAGCACCGCCCCCACGGTGACTTACAGCATCAGCGGTAGTTCTCTGACCATTAAGGCTTCAGACAACGAATATCTTGCCTGCATCTCCGTGACGTATGCTGATGGAAACACCCTAAAAGAAACCCTCTACAGCGACTCCGCAGCGAAAAAAAGCCACTCTGTCACGGTGGATGTCAGCGGGCTGTCCGGCAGCGTCACCATTAACGCTACGGACTATGCCACCAACGTACGCACCGAGACCATTCTCCTGTCCTGATCAACAAAAAGCGCCCTGCCGCAAGCACTGCGGCAGGGCATAATTTTTATTGGGATTATTCGGCGCTTTCGCTCTCCATAATGGACTTTACAGCGGCAGGATACTTAATATCTGCCTCCTCGGTATACTGAGTGGTGAAGCCATTCACCAGTTCCTCCAGAAGGGCGTTGCCATCGTAGTAACGCATGTCGCTCTCGGCCACGGTCAGATAGTAGTATTCATCGGTGTAGCCCAGGAAATACATGATGTGGTAGCCGTAGGAGGTCTGAACGATGTCCACATCGCCGATCTCACGGCCCGTATCGAAGCACCAGTCATTGAAGGTATCCACCATTTCGCCGGGATATACGTTGTCGTACAGGCCACCGGTGGTGTTGGAGCCGGGATCCGCGGAGTAGGTATTTGCCAACTCGGCAAAGCTCTCCTCGGTGGCGGCACCGGACTGCCACTCCTCCAAAATGTTCTGGGCCTCCGCCTCGGCATCTGCCCAGGCTTCGTCGGAGATGGTTCCGTCTTCCTCGTATACAGGCTCAATGAGAATGTGGCGCACATTTACATTGGGCACCTCGGACTTCTCAATGCCATAGGTGGCAAAATACTCCGCATTTTCGTCGAAATATGCCTCCAGTTCCTCCTGCTCGTAGGAGAATCCGTAATAGATCTCATCGGAGTAGGCGGAAGCATAGTAGGAATCATAGAGGTACTGTTCAAAGTCCTCAACGGTGGCATCCTCGCCATAGGAATCCTGGATATAGGCCAGGGCCTCTCCGTTGCCATCCGCATCCACAAAACCGGCGGAGGCGGCATTGGTGGCCATGCTGGCGATCACACTGTCATATTCGGCCTGATAGTCCTCCGGCATGGTAAAGCCCGCTGCCTCACCCGCATGCTTCATGGCCTCGATCTGGGTGATGGAGTAGTTGGCACACTCCAGGAAATAGTCATGCCAGGTGGTGACAGTGGTAACGCCGGTTTCGGAATCCGTCGCCTCTTCAAAGACCTGCTCGTCCAGGGGCAGGGTAGAGTCAAACTGGAAGCCGTAGGCGTTGACGAAATAGTAATACTCGCCCCAGTAATAGAAGCTCAGCATACCGTTGTCCAGCTCGGTGACCACTTCGCCGTCGGCATTCTCAACCGTTACAGCCAGTGCATCGGCGTCAAAGTTCTTCTCCTTGGCGGCGGCTGCCAGATCGGAGAAGCTGGGCAGACTGTTGCCGTCGGAGACATATTTCAGGGCAAATCCCAGGCCTACCACAACAATCAGCAGCACCGCGATCACCACCCCTGCCAGAATGGCAAGGCCGGTTTTTTTCTTTTTGGGCTGCTGGACCTCTTCCACAGCCTCCTCGGCGGTTTCCTCCGTGGTTTCCTCAGAATCTTCGGCAGTCTCTTCAGCGGTTTCCTCGGCAGCTTCTTCGGAAATCTCTTCGGTGGTCTCCTCGGTAGTCTCTTCGACTGTCTCAGCGGGCTGCTCGACAGCAGCTTCTTCCACGGGTTCTTCTACCGTCTCCACCACTTCCTCTGCCTGGTGCTGGACCAGCGTTTCGCCGCAGTGTGGGCACAAGGTCTCCTGCTCGGCCATTTCCTGGCCGCACTTGGGACAAAGCATCATTGGACACATCCTTTTCTCAAATTAAACGGGCCCGCAAGGCCCAGATACTTTGCGTAAAATCGCAAACTATATTATAGCAAACCATTTTGCAAATGTCTCTATAAATCTCTCCCGGAACTGTGAATTTTTTATAAAGATTCTTGAAAAACCAAACGAATCTCCCCGGTACCCCTGCCCCAGCCCGTTTCCCGGCAGCAAGGATCGGCAGACTAATTTTCTGAAAAAAGGGCACAAATTGATGCTGACAGCACAAAAACTGTTATTGACCCGGAGCCTCCCAGTTGTTAAGATATCATAAGGTAAAGCGTTACACCACAGAGAAAGGATGTATACCATGAGTTCTCGCTATAAAAATCTGCTCTCTCCCGTTGAGGTGGGCAATGTTCTGTTCAAAAACCGCATGACCGCCGCTGCGGCCACGCCCCACTTTATTCAGGGCACTGAGCCCTATCCCACCGACAAATGGATCACCATGCTGGCAAACCGTGCCAAGGATGGCGCCGCTGCCGTAAATATCAACCATTTGGAAACCGGCTCTGCCCAGGAATCCGATCCCGATTTCCCCCCGGACCATTTCTCCATTATGGATTTCCGGAAGACCTCGACCCAGAACTATCTATGTCAGGCCATCGATGCCATCCGTTACTATGGCTCCATTGCCCAGTATCCTCTGGGCATGAATATGCTGGACGAAAGTGCCGGACAGGCTACTCCCGGTAAGGCTGCCTCCATGGGCGGTGGCCCTGGCGGTCCCGGAGGCCCCGGTGGTATGCCTGGCGGTCCTGGCGGTCCTGGCGGTCCTGGTGGTCCCGGTGGTCCTGGCGGTCCCGGTGGTCCTGGTGGTCCCGGCGGTCCTGGTGGTCCCGGCGGTCCCGGTGGTCCCGGTGGTCCTGGTGGTCCCGGCGGTCCTGGGGGGCCCGGCGGTCCCGGTGGTCCCGGCGGTCCTGGTGGTCCCGGTGGTCCCGGTGGCGGCATGGCTGGCCCTCCGGGGGCCATGGGCGGCGGCCCCGGCGGCGCTATGCGCGCAAAATTCAATGACCCCAAGCAGTGGCAGGCCATCTTTGACGACCTGACCAAGAGCGCCCTGTGGTACAAGAAGCTGGGCTTCCAGATGCTCACCACCCGCATCTCTCAGGCCTCCGGCTCCAACAAGGAATTCTGCGTAGCAATGGCTGACGCCCTGAAATCCACTCTGGGCAAAGATTATCCCATTGAATTTTACATTGACGGCATCGAAGCCGGCAACTCTGTTCAGAAGAACATTGAGCTGGCCTGTGCCCTGGAAGGCAAGATCGACGTGCTGGCAGTCCGCTACGGCATTCAGGACCACCAGCATCCCACCGGCTTCACCTCCACCAGAACCAATCCCTCTCCCTGCGTGGATCTGGCAGCCGCGCTGACCCAGGACATCCACATGCGTGGCGGAAAGCTGCTGGTGGGCGTTTCCGCAGGCCTCCACAACCCCGACTTCTGCGAGAGCCTGATCCGGGACGAAAAGACCGACCTGATCATCATGGCCCGCAGCTTCATCTGTGAGCCGGATTACACCAAGAAGCTCTACGAGGGCCGTCCCGAGGACATCGTTCCCTGTGCCCGCTGCAACAAGTGCCATGTGCCCAACGGCTCCGACTCCTTCCGCTCCTTCTGCACCGTCAACCCCAGACTGGGCATGGAAGAGAAGATCGACCGGATGATCGAGCCTGTCACCAAGAAAAAGAAGGTGGGCATCGTAGGCGGCGGCCCTGGCGGTCTGTATGCCGCCATGACCGCAGCAGATCGCGGTCACGATGTGACCCTGTACGAAAAGGAAGATGTTCTGGGCGGACAGCTCAGCCATACCGACTTTGCTTCCTTCAAGTGGCCTCTGGCAGACTTCAAGAACTACCTTATCAACCAGTGCAAGAAGAAGGGCGTTAAGATCCTCACCGGCACCCGTGCTACCAAGGAAATGCTGGAAGAGGCAGGCTATGACGAGGTCATCGTGGCTGTTGGCGCAGTCTTTGAAAAGGCCAACATCCCCGGTGCGGAAGGCGACAACGTGCATCTGGCTGTGGATGTCTACGGCAAGGCCGACCAGCTTCCCAAGAACATCGTGGTCATCGGCGGTGCTGAAACCGGCGTTGAGACCGGCATGTACCTGGCCGAAAACGGCCACGAGGTCACCGTTATGTGCCGCCAGAACGCTCTGGCCACCGATGCGGCCCACGCCCATTATCACGACATGCTGGAGGCTGCATGGAAGGATCTGCCCTCCTTCCACGAGTGCTGCGGCGTGAAGGAGTATGTTTCCATCGACGAAACCGGCGTCACCTACATCGACGCCATGGGCAATACCCAGAAGCTTCCCTGCGAGGCAGTGGTCATGGCCACCGGCGCAAAGGCCAACAAGGCCGAGGCCGCAAAGCTCTATGGTGCCGCTCCCAGAACCCAGTACATCGGCGACTGCCGTCAGGTGGGCAACGTCCACTTTGCCGTTCAGTCAGGCTACGGCGCCGCAAATCAGATCTGATATCCAAATACGCCAGGCGGGCGCTGCATTTCGCAGCGCCCGCCTGTTTTGGAAAGAAAAAATGAGGGACGAAACCGTCCCTCATTTTTTAGGTTTTGAATTAGTGCTCCCAGTTGTAGCCGGTAGCCTCAGCAGCGACCTCGAGGATCTTGGTCATGCCTTCGGTCTTGCCGTTGGGCTCAGCGGTAGCCAGAGCAGCAGCAGCCTTAGCCTCGAAGGTAGCAGCCCAGATAGCGTCGATGTCAGCCTGGTTGAACTCGACGAACTTGTTGCCGGTAGCCTCTTCGACCTTAGCGATGTCAGCAGCGATAGCGTCGTCGTAGATGGTAGCGGAGTAAGCCTCGACCTCGTCAGCAGCAGCCTGGATAGCCTGGCGCTGAGCGTCGGTCAGGGAGTTCCACCACTCCAGGTTAGCGGTCAGCATGTTGCCGGCGGTGTAGGTGCCGTCCAGTGCCCAGTAGGGAGCAACGTCGTACCAGCTCATGGAGACCATGGGAGCAAAGCCCATCTGGGTGGAGTCGATCAGACCTCTCTGCAGAGCGTCATAGGTGTCGGGAGGAGTAACAGAGGTGACCTGGAAGCCCAGAGCCTCGAAGATAGCAGCGTCAAAGTTACCGAAGGAAGTGGAGTCAGCCTCCAGGGAAGCCAGATCGGTGAACTCATACTTTGCGCAGAAAGCGTTTGCGCCACCGGCGATAACGTTCAGGTAAATGATGTTGTTATCGGCAGCTTCCTGCTGGATCAGCGCGGAAGTCTCGGGGTTATCGAAGATCAGGGTGTTGAAGTAGTCCAGAGCAGCCTGAGTGCCGCCGGGAGCAAAGCCGGGGAAGCCCAGGTAGTTCAGGGTAGAGATGTGAGGCATGTGACCGAAAGCGGTCATGTTCATGGAGTTGGAGCTGATAGCGTCCAGGGTCTCACCATCGGTGAACACGGTGCCGCCCCAGTAGAAGGTGACGGTAACAGCGCCATCGGTGATCTGGGACAGATAGTCAGCGAAGTGCTTCAGGATCTGGCCACCGGTCTCGGTCTCGTTAAAGGTGGTGGTGAACTCGATTGCCAGGGGATCGCAGGTGATGACGTCGCCAGCGGCCTCAGCAGTCTCGCCCTCAGCGGGAGCTGCCTCGGATGCAGCAGCAGAAGTGGTCTCTTCAGCAACAGAAGAGGCAGCTTCGGAGCCGCAAGCTACCATGCCGAGGACCATGCACAGGGCCAGCAGCAGAGCAAGCAGTTTTTTCATTTTTGTTTCCTCCTAAAATGTTGTGTTTATGTATGTTGCAGCGCTTTGCGCCTTACAACCTTAAGGGGACTATACGCCCGGAGCACCCAGCAGTCTGGGCAGGAACAGGACGATATCGGGGAACAGTGCGATGAGAATGACAATTGCCATCTCGCAGATGAAGTAGGGGACAACGCCCTTGAAGATCTCGGAGGGGTTGACG
>CAZEPQ010000028.1:0-17596 GCA_964514175.1 uncultured Oscillospiraceae bacterium | reverse complement strand
GCATGGTTGATGGACTCCACGGTCTGGGGCATAATGCCGTCGTCGGCAGCAACCACCAGAATTGCAATATCGGTACACATGGCACCGCGGGCACGCATGGAGGTGAATGCCTCATGGCCGGGGGTGTCCAGGAAGGTGACCGTGTTGCCGTTCACGTCTACCTGATAAGCACCGATGGCCTGGGTAATGCCGCCGGCCTCGCCGGAGGCAACGTGTGCCTTACGGATATAGTCCAGAAGAGAAGTCTTACCGTGGTCAACGTGACCCATGACGACCACAACGGGAGGCCGGGTCTCCAGCTCGTCCTCGGTGTCCACATGGTCATTGATGAGGCGCTCCTCAATGGTAACAGTAACCTCATGCTCCACCTTGCAGCCCATTTCCTCCGCAATGATGGCAGCGGTCTCATAGTCGATGATCTCGGAAACGGATGCCATGATGCCGTTGCGAATCAGGCACTTGACAACCTCGGCGCCGGTCTTCTTCATGCGGGAAGCCAGCTCACCTACGCTAATCTCGTCAGGAATGGAAACCTTGACGGGAGCCTTCTTTGCGATCTCCAACTGGAGACGACGCATCTTCTCCTGCTCCTCGTTGCGGTTCTTGCTGCCGAAGTTGCCCTTCTTCTTATTGTTCTTGTTGCCCACACGTTCCTTCTTGTTGGTGTACTTCTGGGCCTTCTCGGGCACCAGTGCGTCCACACGGTCATCGAAACGGTCAGCATTGACGGTAACGCGGCTGGTATCTACCACACGACGTTCCTTCTTACGCTGGGGCTGCTTGGACTGCTCCTGCGCTGCGGAAGCAGTCTGGGGCTTATTTCCGCCCTGCTGGGGACGGCTGAGCTGGCCCTGCTGGGGCTTTCCACCCTGCTGGGGACGGTTCTGCTGACCCTGCTGGGGCTTTCCGCCCTGCTGGGGACGGTTCTGCTGACCCTGCTGGGGCTTATTCCCCTGCTGAGGCTTCTTTTCTGCTGCGGGAGCTTCAGAAACCAGAAGGGCGGGATCGTCCTTAGGCTCTTCCTTCATCCGTACAGCAAAAACCTCCTCCAGAGAATCGATCTGATTTTCCTTGGTAATTAGGTCGAACACCAGGTTTAGCTGATCGTCGGTGAGCACCTGGGCGCTGGATTTGGGCGCCTCAAAATGCTCGGTGATCATATTTACAACTGCCTTTGCAGGCATATCAAAATCTTTCGCTACTTCTCGAATCTTATATTTCACAAAACTGCTCATAGAGCCACCTCCAAATACTATTACTTTTTGCGACGCTGCTTTTCCCGTTTCCGACGCTTCATCAATTCCGCCTTCTCATGGACGGCCTGAAGCTCCGATGCAAAGCGGTCATCCCCCAGCACGGTGAGGAAACGCTCTGCCAACAGGATATCGGTAATGGTCAGCATGGCAACGGTGTTTCTTCCGAATACTGCGCCAAGCTGATCCTTGTTTACATCAATTTGAACCAGGGGTGTTGCATGCAGGGACGCAAAAGAACGGGCTCTGCGCACTGAATGGTCTGCCGCATCTGATGCCAGGATGATGAGCCTGGCCTTTCCGGCCTGCGCAGCGCTCCCTACCGGCTCTTCGCCGATCTCAACATTACCGCCCTTATAGGAGATTCCTAAAAGTCCCAGGGCCTTATTCTGCATCCTCGTTCGCCTCCATCTGTTTTTCCAGCAGATCCACGACCTCCTGGGGGATGGTGGTCTCGAAGCCCCTTGCCAGCGCATTGGATTTGATTGCCTTGCGAAGGCACTGCATGCTATGGCACACATAAGCGCCCCGTCCCGGGGCCTTACCCTTCAAATCAATGGAGATGTCGCCCTCCGGGGACTTTACCACCCGCACCAGTTCTTTTTTCGGTTTCATTTCTCGGCAGCCTACACACTGTCGCATGGGGATCTTCTTCATAACACACCTCTTTTGGAATTGGGAAAGCCTCGATCAATTCTCCGGATCAGTCGTCCAGGTCGATGAGGTCGTCCTCCACATCCTCCACTTCTGCCTGGGCCTCCTGGGCCAACAGCTCTGCGGCGGCAGTCTTGGATTTAATGTCGATCTTATAACCGGTGAGACGAGCTGCCAGACGGGCATTCTGCCCCTCCTTGCCGATGGCAAGGGACAACTGATCGTCGGGCACCACAACACGGCAGTTCTTGGTGCCGGGGAAGGTAGTAACTTCAATAACGTCTGCGGGAGACAGTGCGGAAGCCACGAAGGTGGCGGGATCCTCGGAATACTTGATGATGTCCATCTTCTCGCCGCCCAGCTCGTCCACAACAGCGCCTACACGGCCGCCTCTGGGACCTACACATGTACCCACGGGATCAATGTCGGGATCGGAAGCCCAAACAGCCAGCTTGGTACGGCTGCCAGCCTCACGGGCAATGGACTTGACCTCCACAGTGCCATCGGCGATCTCAGGAACTTCGATTTCAAACAGGCGCTTGACCAGGCCGGGATGGGTACGGGACACGATGACCTGGGGGCCACGGTTGCTCTTGCGAACATCCACAACGTAGACGCGGATGGTGTCGCCTTCCACATACTCTTCGCCCTTGACCTGCTCGCCAATGCCCAGAAGCGCATCGGTCTTGTCGTTGCCGGTGCCGATGCGGACGGTCATATCGCCGGTGATGGGATCGATCCGCAGTACGGAGCCGGTGAGCATCTCATGGTGCTTGGAGGTGAACTTGCCGTAGACAGCTTCACGCTCAGCCTCACGAATGCCCTGAATGATAACACCCTTGGCAGTCTGAGCAGCAATACGGCCAAACTGACGAGCCTCCATGGGAACCTCTACAATGTCGCCCTCCAGAGCGCCGGGCGCGATGCCCTGGGCCTCTTCAATGGAGATCTCGGTGGCGGGGAACTGAACGTCCTCCACAACTTCCTTCTGGACGAACATCTTCATCTCACCGTCTACGATGTTTACAACCACGTTCTCGGTGTAGCCAGTGTTGTCCTTCTTGTAGGCAGCCAGCAGTGCCTGGGTGATCTTATCCAGCATGTATTCCTTGGGAATGCCCTTCTCTTTTTCAAGCTGTTCCAGGGCGCCCATAATTTCGGCGTTCATCTTTTTACATTCCTCCTAATTAAAACTCAACGTAGAGCCGCACCAGGGCGGTCTCTTCCGACTTAAATACAATCTCTTCTTCCCCCACTGCCAGGGTCAGGACCCCACTGTCATAATCTTTGAGGGTACCCACATATTCTTTCCGTCCGTCCTTGGGACGATACAGCTTTACCAGAACCTGACTGCCCAGGAACTGCTGAAAGTCACCGGGACGCTTCAGCACACGCTCACAGCCTGCGGAGCAGACCTCGAAGGTGTAGCTGTCAGGAATGGGGTCCTCTTCATCCAGGATGGGGTCCAGCGCCCGGGACACCTTTTCGCAGTCATTGATGTCAACGGGTTCGTCCTTGTCGATGTAAATCCGCAGGAACCAGTCGGCACCCTCACGAACATACTCCACATCCCAAAGTCTGAGGCCAAATCCTTCCACCACAGGCTGGGAAATCGCCCATACCCGATCCGTAATTTTACTCATATTTGCCCCCTTATTCATAAAGAAGGAGTGGGCCGCCGGCCCACTCCCAAAGTTTACTATACTAACGCTACACATTATAGCACCCTGCCCAAGAAATTGCAAGGGCTTTTGGTGATTTTCCTTCAAAAAACAGTTAAATTTCCCCACTTGCGTGGCGGGTCGCATGGCAGCTCATATTCACCACGCAGGGCAGTCCCGCAATGTGGGTGGCATAGGGCCGGATATGTACCGCCAAAGCCGTGACCCTTCCGCCCATGCCCTGAGGCCCGATGCCAAGGTCATTGATTTTTTCAAGCAGTGCCCTTTCCTTTTCTCCATAGAAGGGGTCTGGATGGGGCATGTCCATTTCCATCAGCAGAGCTTTTTTTGCTTCCAGGGCACACTGCTCGATGGTGCCGCCAATGCCCACGCCCACCACCACAGGGGGGCAGGGATTGGAACCGGCTGTGGAAACACAGGAGACGATCCAGCTTTCGATATCCTCCCAGGAGGCCGCAGGGGTAAACATCTTCATGGCGCTCATGTTTTCACTTCCGAACCCCTTGGGGGCCACCGTAACGGTGATCTTATCACCGGGAACAATGGACGTATGGATCACAGCCGGAGTATTGTCCCCCGTATTCTGACGCCGCAGAGGGTCAGACACCACGGAACAGCGGAGACATCCCTCCAAATAGCCGTTGTGGACGCCCTGATTTACGGCCTCCGTCAAACTGCCCCCGGCAATATGGACCTCCTGCCCCACTTCCAGAAATACCACCGCCATTCCGGTATCCTGGCAGATGGGAACACCCTTCTCCCGGGCCAGAATATAGTTGTCCGTGATGTCCTGAAGAATACCCTGTCCCACAGGGCTTTCTTCCTTCACCTTCGCCGCCTCAATCACACGGCACATATCCCCCGGCAGAATGGTCGCTGCTTCAATGCACAACCGCTGCACAAGAGCGGTGATCTCGTTACAGGAAATTTCACGCATAGGATGCACTTCCTTAGTCTAAAAATAAAATTATTGAACATCACGCCGCCGAAGGCGGCGGAAGCGCCGGTGCAAAAACAGAGCCGGAGGGAACCCCTCCGGCTCTATCATAACCGATTTTGTAAGAAGAATCAACCTCTTCTGCGACGACGTCCACCGCCTGCAGCGCCGCCGGCAGCAGCGCCGAAGGAACCCACAGGAACGGGATCCACAGGGCAGGGAGGCTTGATGGCGCCGCACTTCTTGATGGCACCGTTGGGGCAGCATGCAATAAAAGCATCATTCTTGATCTCAGAATCATCCTTGATCACACTGATCATGCCCTCGCCGCCTGCAACCGCACCGGCAGGAGCAGCCTTGAGGCAAGCGCCGTTGCCCTTACAGACAGCGGGATCAATGTACAGGTTGTAGTAGCATGCCAGAGCGGTGCAACGCTTACGGCCAACATGGAGATTCCACTCGTCGGGATTGCTGTCCATCAGGTCAATGATGAGGGAAGCAACCTTCTGGGTGTTGGGGCAGCCGACAGTCTTCATAGCTGCCAGCAGTTCCTTCATAACCTCCAGGTCTTCGGTTCCGGACTGACCGGTAGCGATGCCCTCCAGCATAAGCTGGAGCTGCCACAGGCCGTCACGGCACATAACGCTCTTGCCGCAGGCATCAGCACGAGCAGACTTCACCAGCTCGATGGACCACTGCACGGGGCAGGTGCCCTCGGGTACAACGGCAGTCTGGGGATGCTTCTCAGCGCGCTCTAAACACTTCTGCTTATTTTCAGCCAGCATTTCCTTGTTAATCATCTGATGAAACCTCCCTTATCTCTTGCTGTATGCGTTGAAGTTTTCAACCTTCTTGATATCCACACGGAGGTCGCACTGCAGGCAGCGGGAAGCTTCGCACTTGCCCTGCTCGCAGGTAAAGCCGGTATGGATCGGAGCAAAGTCGTTCTTACGATCCTCGGCGCCACGGATACCCAGTTCCTCACGGCGCAGAGAAGAGAAGTTCTCGATGGTGCCGATCTCGGGGTTGCGGGTACGCTCCACCAGAACCTCGTCGATGTTGCCGTCGCCGCCCAGGTACTTGTCCATGAGGGAAGCACAATCACGAGCGGAAGCAATGGCGTCGATGACGAACTTGGTGCCGGTGATTACGTCGCCGGCTGCGAACACACCTTCCACGGAGGTGGTGAACTCGCTCTTGCCGGTCTTGGGATCGATGGGATAGCCAAAGCGGTTGAGCTCCAGACCAAAGTCCGCAGTCAGGCCGGTGACCTGACCGGCTGCAAACACGATGGCGTCGCAGGGAATGGTATAGGTGCTGTCGGGAATTGCATCCTCCACCAGAGCACGGGTCTCGGGATGGAAGTAGAAAGAGTTGATCTTGTGGACCTGCAGGCCGGTAACCTGCTCCTCGGTGCCCAGAATGGCCTCGTTGGAGTGGCTATCAAACAGGTTTGCGCCCTCTTCCAGAGCCAGGTCGCGCTCTTCGGCGCTGGCCTGAGATGCATCCTTCTCCAGGCAGACCACGTTGACGGTCTTGCCCATACGGATCAGAGTACCTGCCACGTCAAAGGCCACGTTACCGCCGCCAATGATGTTGACAGTCTGGCCCAGGTCGATCTCCTGGCCCAGGCGCTGAGCCTGAAGGATATCCAGTGCGCTGTAGACCTGCTTGTAGGTGGCACCGGGCAGATACATGAGCTTCTTGCCCACGCTGGTACCGATGGCAACCAGAACAGCGTCATAGTCCTTCTTCAGCTCTGCTGCGTTGGCAATGGGGCTGTCGCAGACCAGCTTCACGCCGGAATCCACGATGACCTGGATCTCATCCAGCACGTCCTGGGTGGGAATACGGTACTCGGGCATGCCGGAGGTCATGTGACCGCCTGCGATCTTCTTTGCCTCGAACACGGTAACATCGTGGCCGCAGCGGTTGAGATAGTAAGCCGCAGTCATACCGGTAGCACCGCCGCCGATGACAGCGACCTTCTTGCCGGTGCGTGGCTTAACAGGAGTGATGTATTTTTCCTTCCAAACCTTAGCCTCGTCGTTCTCAACGGCGAAACGCTTCAGGTTACGGATGGACAGAGGATCGTTGAGCTTCTCACGCTTACAGCCATTCTCGCAGCGGTTGTTGCAGACATAGCCCAGAGCGTGGGGGAAGGTCAGCTTCTCACGGATGACACCCACAGCCTCAGAGCACTTGCCCTCGGCAACAAAGCGGATATATGCGGGGATATCGGTATGTGCGGGGCACTCAGCCTGACAGGGGATCAGAGCCTGCTCTCTGGGCAGGTCACTGCGGAACAGGCCTTCCATATCCACCAGAGCACCGGTGGGACAGACCTCGACACAGGCGGAGCAGAAACGGCAGTCAGTCTGGTTCAGAGGCAGATCGTCGGGGGTGGAGATGTAGGTCTCCAGGCCCTTCTTCTGATAGCCAATGGCGCCGACCTTCCGCAGATCATTACATGCGCGGACACAGCGGCCACACTGGATGCAGCGCTCATTCTCACGGATCACGATGTTGGAGCCGCTGCCGATCTTCAGGGTCTTCTTCTCAGGCAGCTCGTCCTTCATGCGGGCATGGAGCACGCTGAGGTACTGCCACATGGCCTGCAGTTCGCAGTTGCCATAAGCACGGCAGCCGGTGCAGTCATGGGGATGACCGGCCATGATACATTCAAGTGCGATCTTCCGGAGCTGGGTAAGCTGCTCGGATTTGGTCTTGACTTTCATGCCCTCGGCGACCTCGGTGACGCAAGAGGAAACAGGAACAGTTTCGCCCTCAACCTCAACAACACACATCTTACATCCGCCGGTAGCAGGAAGGTCGGGATGGGAACACAGATGCGGGATATAGATGCCCGCGGCCAGGGAAGCTTCCAGTACGCTCATTCCCTCTTCGGCCTGGATCTCGGTACCATCTATAAACAAAGAAATTTTGCCCATTTGCTTAAAACTCCCTTTATATAGATTTCTTCTGCCCTGTGGGCAGACATTTCTTAGGTTATTGTAACACAGAAGAAGCCACCATTCAACCGTTTTTTCACGTTTATTTGACCTTGAAACATGTCGATTTTTCCATGGATTGTTCGATTTAATATGTTCTCGACATAAAATCCCAGGTAATTCCCATTTCATCCATCTATAACCTCCGGTTATAATTTTTTCTGAATTAGGCATTGGAAAGCAGGGCCGCTTTGCGCTATAATAAGGAAAAACACAAGGAGGCTGCCGCCATGACATATACCCCAAACGCAGGACAGACCTATATGCCCTTTCAGAAAAACATCCACGTCCCTACCCTGCCTTTCACACCCCTGGATAAGCCCACTCCCGAATACGCACCCCTGGAGCTAAAGCCGGAATGGGCAGAAAAGGGTTACATCATCGGCTCCCAGGCCCAGCATTTTCTCCCCGGCATCACCGCTAAAATGATGGACTGGTGGTGGGCCAATATGGAAAAGGGCTATTACCTCTGGGCCCCCGGTTCCCATAAGCGGTTTAACTGGGTCCGCACCCCCTGGGAGTACGGCTTTGTAAACTCCGCCCATATGATCTCTGAGGCCATGGTTCCCGGCAAGCCTGTCTTCGGCGGCAGCGGGGTTCAGATCAACCGTATGGACCTTACCGACTATTTCTTCACCACACACTTGAGCCATATCATCATGGAGTGCGTATTCAACGCAAAGGAAGAATTCGTGGACTCCACCATTCACATGTGGGAGGACTGCGAAGGGGGCTGCAATCATATTGTCGCCTCTGTTGTAAATACCCGCTGCTCCGAGCCTCCCGCATTTGTGCTGGAAGACCCCAGCTCTGCCCCGGATCCTACCGACGGCGCTCACCACTCTGAATATGAAGCCGCCATGTGGCCCCGGTTCCTGCCCACCCTGTACAGTCTCTGGGAGGGCCACCCGGACCCCAGCCAGAATGTTCAGTGTGATCTCACCGTCAAGGAGACGGAAACAGGGCTTGCATACTTGACGGAAAACGGCCCGGTGGTGATTTAACCATCCATATCCAATGTCCTAAAAGTTTCTCCAATTTCCCGAGTGATTTCGCTCGGGAAATTTTTATAGTCGAAGCAGCTTGCCGCCGGAGGTATCTCCAGTCCTCACTTTATCAAAAGTTTTTTAAATAATTTGAAACCACCTTACCCTCGTTTTCGACTATAATAGTAGAATCAGAAAGGAGGATGAAACATGACAGACAGCCAAATCATTGACCTGTATTTCCGCCGTTCAGAGCGGGCAATCACTGAAACCGCAGTCCAATACGGCAAAATGTTCTACCGTATTTCCTACAATGTGCTCCACAACAACGAGGATGCCGAGGAATGCGTCAACGATACATATCTCACCGCATGGAACCAAATTCCGCCCACCCGTCCGAACCACCTGTCCGTCTTTCTCAGCAAGATCACCCGAAGGCTATCCATCGACAAATGGCGCAGAAATACCGCCGCAAAGCGTGGAGGCGGTCAACTGGACATGGCAGTGGAGGAACTGGACTGGACCCTGGCCTCTGGGGAGGATATCGAGGAAGATTACATCCGTTCGGAGCTGACCCGGGATCTGAATGCGTTTCTAAAGAAACTGCCGGACAACGAACGTCGGGTGTTTATCTGCCGCTACTGGTATATGGATTCCATCGCGGATATCGCTTCGGAGTTTGGCTTTACCCAGGGTAAGGTCAAAACCATGCTCATGCGTACCAGAAACAAGCTAAAGGTTTATCTCCAGGAGAAAGGGGGCTATGACCTATGAGAGGCATTGATATCATTGAAGCCATGGAAAACATTGACGAAAAGCTGGTCATAGATGCAAAGCTGCATAAGAAGTCTGCGCCTGCATGGCTCAAGTACCTGTCTGTGGCAGCCTGCATCTGCTGTGTGCTGCTCCTTAGTCTGCTGATGATCAACCGGATTATCAGCCTCGGAGAAGAAAATGTGCCGGATACTCTGGCCCCCACGGAGGAAAGTGCCCAGAACTCCGGGATTGAAAATCCACAGCCCGAAAACACAATTACTCTATCCAGCACTCGATACCCCGTCACGCTGACTGTACCGGAAAGCTATGCAGACCATGTTCTTGTTGACACTCCATTCATTGATGACACCCTCTACGAGGCCTTTGATATTGGTGTAGACGTAACTGCTTCCTTTGAAAATGTAGCATTCTCCTACCATGCATACTTTTCCGAGCAGTCTGCATCAGATGGCATGGTGTGGCTCATTGTTGCATATCCCATTGAGGAATTCAGCTTTGAGGTTTATGAGCAACAACAGAAGGGTGTGGCAATGGTTCTTACCCACACTGTGATCGGCACAGATGATGAATACGTTTATGAAATCGTCCACCCCGGTTATCCTGAATATTTCTATGATTGCTCCACGCTGGAAAGCACCAAAACATACCTCCAGCATCTTCAGGCAGGACTGACCATCCTGGAGGATTTTTCCTTAGAAAACGGGCTGGAAACCGATCCCGATTGGAGCCGATTCTATCAGGAATTCACCATTGCACCCGTAGAATACCAGCTTGCCAAACACGAAAAGGCAGCCGCTTCCAAGGAAGATGACACTGATGCAGCCACCGACAATTCCTTGGAAGCAGAAGATACTTCTGACTTCCGGAATGTACTTTTTTCCTACGGAACCGTACACACTTCCGAAGAAAACCGCATCAACAATCTGCAATTGGCCTGTGATGCCATCAACGGCACAGTGCTGCAGCCCGGTGACACCTTCTCCTTCAATGACATAGTTGGGGAACGTACCGCAGAAAAAGGCTACAAAGAAGCCACCGTTTACACCACCAGAGATGATACCCTTGTCTTTGGTGGAGGCATTTCTCAGGTAACATCTACGCTCTATTATTGCTGCCTGTATGCTGATTTGGAAATCGTTGAACGACAAGGGCAGATCTTCCATGACGCTTTTATTCCCGGCGGTATGGATGCGGCAGTCTATTGGGGAAGTGTAGATTTTCAGTTCAAAAACAGCACTGATGGTTCCATCCGCATTGATGCCTACCTATCCGAAGGACGAGTATGGATTGAATTATTAGGCATTGAAGAGCCCCAATTCAAGGTAGACCTTGAGCAAGAGCGAACCGAAAGCGAGTCTGAGACCATTTATAAAATCACACGACATGTCTACGACTTGGACGGAAACCTGATCCGCACCGACACCACCGAGGATCTCGACGCCATGGGCGGTCTGGGCACTACGGTCTATGCAATCCAACGCATAACGACCGCTGCCGAAGAACCTGCCGCCGTACCTGCCGCTGAGGTATCGGAATATCCGGCCTATGTTGTTATGGAAGAAGATCTTGTGTTTGCCGGTGGCGTCACCCTTTGCATGACACCTTCAGAGGTAATTTCCATATTGGGGACACCACTTACAGATGAGATATACGGCGAAAATGACATATTCCGCATGCTGGATTACGACGGCGCTTATTGTGTCTTTCAATACTGTGAAGCATGTGATACATATCAACTGATCGTATGCTGTGTAGATGGGGAAAATGCCCCAAATATGCCCCTCGGCCTTTCCTATGGTATGTCCGTTCAGGAAGCACTCGCCTGTTTTAATGCCGAAGATGCCCAGCATGACCAAAATACCACACTCTACCGTTACGACGATTCCCACTGGGCATCGTATGGTCCTGTAGCCGATACAGGCCTTGTTGGTATTCAAATCATCGTTGGAGAAGACCTCTGTTATCTCATTAGTTTTGATCGATATGATCAGATTTACAGTATTTCATTTGAATTTTGTGTCGGCTCCTTGATTTGTCCTTACGCATCCTGACCTTCTGGCTCCCGCGTTTGCATGGGAGCCAGAATTTTATATTACTTCTTATACATTTTACATTTTCCCTCTGTTTTTTCTCACCTTTCTATGCTAAAATAGTCCTATGAAAAAAGAAAGGAGCATTATTATGGAAACAACACGAACCATTGGCGTTATCGGCCATAGAAACCCGGATACAGACTCCATCTGCTCCGCCATCTGCTATGCAAACCTAAAAAACAGCATCAGCGCTGAACACTACACCCCTTTCCGGGCCGGTGAGATCAACAGTGAAACCTTATATGTTCTAAGCCGCTTCGGGGTCCCCGCCCCCGCCGAGTGTCTGGACGTGAGTGCCCAGGTTCAGGACATTGACATCCGTTCCATGCCCGGCACCGACGCAATGACCACCATGCGGAAAGCATGGGAAACCATGCGTGACCGGGAAATTTCCACCCTGCCCATTACGGACGATCAGAACAATCTGCTGGGCATTATCACCCTGAAAAACCTAGCCACCGCCAACATGGACCTGGCCAGCACTCGATTTTTGTCCGATTCCCACACCCCTTACAAGAACATTCTGGAGGCCCTGAACGGCACCCTGATCACAGGTGATCCCGATGGCCATGTAAAAACCGGCAAAGTGGTCGTGGCTGCCGCCAGTCCGGAGACTCTGGAGGAAGTGGTGGAAGAGGGCGATTTGGTTCTGGTGGCCAACCGCTACGATTCCCAGTACTGCGCCATTGAGATGGGTGCAGGCTGCATCGTGGTCTGCACCGGCTCCTCCGTGCCGAAAACCATTGTAAAGCTGGCAGAGCAGCACGGCTGCGCCATCATCTCCACCCCCCACGATACCTATCCCGCCTCCTGCATGATCACCCAGAGCGTTCCTGTCCGGCACTATATGGTCAGCAACAATCTGCTGACCTTCTGCACCACCGACTCTGTGGAGGACGTGAAAGAGGTCATGGGTAAGACCCGTTTTGTTTACTTCCCGGTTCTGGATGAAAACGGCAAGTATGTGGGCGTTATTTCCCGCCGAAACCTGCTGAATCTTCGCCGAAAGCAGTTGATTTTGGTGGATCACAATGAAAAGAACCAGTGTGTTGACGGCTGGGAGGATGCGGAGATTCTGGAGATCATCGACCATCACCGGATCGGCAATCTGGAAACCAGCGGCCCGGTGTACTTCCGCAATCAGCCCGTGGGCTGCACTGCCACGGTGATTTATCAGATGTATCAGGAAAATTGTGTAGAGGTGACGCCCCAGATTGCAGGCCTGCTGCTCTCTGCCATTCTCTCCGACACCCTGAAATTCCAGTCCCCCACCTGCACCCCCCTGGATAAGCGAACTGCCGAGGTTCTGGCCTCCATCGCTCAGGTGGATATTGACGAGCTGGCCCAGAAGATGTTTGAAGCAGGCGAAGCCCTGGACGGTAAGACTGCCGAGGAAATCTATCAGCAGGATTACAAGACCTTTGACCATGGTGATATCACCATCGGCGTTGGTCAGGGCAGCTTCATCAGCCTTGCCAACTACGAAAAGGCCCAGAAGCTGATCTCTGAATACCTCCCCACGGGACTGCATCAGCTCAAGGTAGACATGGCATTTTACCTGCTGACCAGCTTGCAGGATCAGTCCTCCCTGGTGCTCTGCGCCGGAACCGGTGCAAAGGATCTGATCTGTCGGGCATTCCGCACAGAAGTCGGTGCCCACGGGATCCTTCTCCCCGGGGTAGTCTCCCGAAAGAAGCAATTCCTGCCCCCGGTACTGCGGGCACTACAAGAGACGTAAAATGTTTGACCTGCGCTGCACGAACATGCGGCGCAGGTTTTGTTTTGCCCTGGAACGCTCAGAGACTTTATCTTCCCAAAGGGACGCTCATTCGCTCTACCCCAACAAAAGATGAATCCCCATACACAGCACCGCTCCCACCACCGTAGGCAGCAGTACCGCCAGAACAGTCCATTTTCTGCTGCCGGTCTCCTTTCGGATGGTCAAAATGGTAGTGGCACAGGGCCAGTGAAACAGGAAAAATACAGCGGTGCAAAGAGCCATTTCCCAATTAACCCCCGCCGCCTCCAGCCCCATTGCCAACCCCTCCGTTTCAAATCCAAAGCCACCGGAGACGATCAGCACCACCAGAGGAAGCACCAATTCATTGGCAGGAGTGCCCAGTAAAAAGGCCAGCAATATTGTACCGCTCAGTCCCAAAATTCCAGCCACGGGATCCAGCCATTCCGCTAGAATCTGAAGCAGAGGCACACCACCTATGGTAACAGTGCCAAGAATCCACAGGATCAGTCCCGCAGGCAATGCCACCACAGCCGCCCGGCCCAAAACAAACAGGGTACGATCCAAAATGGAACGAACCAGCACCTGCCCCACCCGCGGTTTTCGGTAGGGCGGCAGCTCCAGTACAAAACCGGAATCCATGCCCCGCAGAAGGGTAACAGACAGCAGCTTCGATACCCCCATGGTTACAAAAAAGCTCAAAATCAGGAATCCCGTCAGCCCCAGGGCCGCCCCGGCACTGCCCACATCCGCCGGGATCAAAAAGGCCGTCAGCAGCAAAATCAGTCCCCCAAACCGTCCGTTGCAGGGCACAAGGCTATTGGTCACCACTGCCATAATCCTTTCCCTGGGAGACTCAATGATGCGGCAGCCTGTGACCCCAACGGCATTACAGCCAAGACCCATACACATAGTCAGGCCCATCTTTCCACAGCCACCCACCTTTTGAAAGCAGTGATCCAGATTATACGCCACCCGCGGAAGATAGCCCAGATCCTCCAACAGGGTAAACAGGGAAAAGAATATGGCCATAGGCGGCAGCATGACCGCAACGACCCGTCCCGCTGTCAGCAGCATTCCATCCAGCAAGACCCCTGTCACCCACCATGGGACACCCAAAGCCTGAAACAGGGTGTATAAGTTACGATATATCCACTGCACCCCCTGCCAAAGCCACTCAGAGGGCACGTTTGCTGCGGATATAGTGATCCACAGGATCAAAAACAGACCCAGCAGCATGACAGGAATGCCGGTTTTACGCCCAGTCAGAATCTGATCCCACATAAGCTGCCACGGCTTCCCTCTGTCCTCTCCGCTGACCACCAGCTTTGCCGTCTCATCCGCTTTGCTGGCACGCTGCCGCCTTCCCTGGGGAATATCCCGGGGTCTGGGATGACAATACTCCTCTGCCACCATCCGAACCTGCTGCTTCAGCTCCTCCATCCCCTGCTTGCTGCCTGCCGCCGCAGGGACAACAGGAACGCCTAAAATATGCTCCAGCTTTTCACAATCCACCTGCAATCCACGACGGGCCACCTCGTCCAGGAGATTTACCAGCACCACCGCCCGATGAAATCGACTGAGGATCTGATACACCAGAATCAGATTTCGCCGGAGACAGGTTCCATCGCAGACCACCACCACGCAGTCAAAATCGTTTGCCTCCAAGGCCTGCCGGGCCACCTGTTCCTCCTGAGACCGATTCTCCAGTGAGTAAGTACCGGGCAGGTCCACCAGTTCATACTGCCTGCCCTTATATTCATACTGCCCCATGGCCAGGGATACGGTTTTCCCGGGCCAATTGCCGGTGTGCTGATGGAGGCCGGTGAGAGCGTTAAAGACGGTGGATTTTCCCACATTGGGATTTCCCGCCAGAAGCACCCGAAGTGTCCTCATGGAATCCCCTCCACACGGATTTTCTCAGCATCACATTGCCGCAGCGCAATGGACGCCCCCTGTATGTCATAGGCTGCCAGGGAACCGGCGGGACTGCGGTGGAGGCAGCAGACCTGGGTTCCAGGGATCAGCCCCAGATCCTCCAGCCGTTTTTCCAAATTTCGCTCACAACCGTTCTCAACCACCCGCACTGTTCTTCCGGCAGGCACCTGAGACAGCACCGATATTTTCATACACATTCCTCCCTTCTCGCCTACGCCCGGAACTTCGGGTTGGCGCTACCCCAGATTATGAAGGAATTTCCCAAAATGTGCAGAAAAACACCCTGGAACCAAATTCGGTTCCAGGGTGTAGGATTTTAAGAAATCAGATTCTTAAAGGATTAGCCCATAGCGCGATCGTAAGCGCCCTGATAAATCGCAAGATAATCATCAATGCCCATGGTCTTGATGGTCTCAACCATGGTCTCCCACTCAGACAGGTCCTTATCGCCGTTAATGAACTTGGCAATATACTCCATGCAAGTGGTCTCGATGTCAGAGTAGATGTTGTTGGCTTCGGTGGTCTCCTCAGCAGTCATGGACACAGTGGAAGGGATAGAATAAGCATCATCTCTGCCGGTGTTCCAAATTTCGGGAGCTTCACGGTCTTCAACAGCATAGCCGGTATCAGCAGCATGTACGTCAACAATACAGGTAATGGTGTCATTGGAAGAGTAGATCAGTCGGGCATCACGCATGCTGTAGGAACCGTTGTTGGTAACCAGCTCAGTGTATGCAGGATTGCCATTCTCATCATACTCAAAGCCCTCGCCCTCAACACCATAGTTGGCAAGCAGAGAACCTTCCTCGGAATACCACCAGTCGCCCCACTTACAAGCCAGCTCAATGTCCTGGCAGTTGGAAGTAACGGTGAAGCCGTTGCCAACAGCCTTGTTGGTGTACTGAGCAAAATGAGTCACAGAATCCTCGGTAGCGTGCATATCGTAGGTAGCCTCAACTGCAAAGCCTTCAACCTCGGAACTGGTGATCATGCCACCAATATTACCCTGGTCGGTATAGAAGATACCAGCCTCGCCAGCAGTGATGGCATTGGTATAGGAAGGACCATTCCAGTTGGAGTTCTGAGTAATGAAATCGGAGTGGATGTAACCCTTGTCATACCATTCCTTGATCTTGGTAATGTACTCCTTGAAACCTTCTTCGATGGGACCAAACTTGATTTCACCATCAACCACATAGGTAGGAACAACGCTCATGGGGAAGTTGTTGCAGAATGCGGCAACATCATAAGCACCTGCCAGCCAGTTGCCCTGAATCGCACCGGGTGCCAGCATCATCAAAGGCTGCTCAAGGCCCATGTCCTTAAATGCGGCCAGGACTTCATCATAATCCTCAATGGTATAGGGCTTTTCCAGACCAGCCTCTTCCAGCAGGTCGGTACGAATTACCATACCGGCACTTTCCAGAGTCTTCTCAGCGCGAATGGTATGGAGACCAACGATGTAACCGCCGTCAGACATAGCCAGATCCAGCAATTCATCGTCATGGGCCAGAATGTTCCAATAGTTAGGAGCATACTCTGCAATATACTCTGTGATATCGAGATAGATCTCTTCCTCTACAGCAGTATCCGTGCCGCCGGTGTAGTTCAGACCCCAACCGATCAGATCAGGATAGTCACCGGAAGCAATCATGATGTTAAACTGCTCACTGGAAGCCGACGTGGACAGAGGGGTGTAAGCCATCTTAACACCGGTCTTCTCTTCGGCCACCTTATAAATGGTCAGGTCGGCCATGCCGTTGGGATACTCTGCAAACAGAGGGTCAGGGAACGTAGCAACCAGTTCCAGAGTAACGTCAGTCTCCAGAGGATACTCGATTGCTGCAGGAGCTTCAGTAATACCGAACACTTCGATAGCCTTCTCAGTGGGGCCATCGGTAGCCTCAGCGGCAACCTCTTCCTCAGCAGCGGAACCCTCTGCGGGCTCTTCTGCGGGAGTCTCTTCTTCTGCAGCAGGAGCTTCTTCTGCGGGAGCCTCAGCGGTAGCCTCAGACTCGACAGCAGCGGAAGAAGCCTCAGCAGCGGTGCTCTCGGTAGTGCTGCCACAGCCGGCCATGAGGCCCAGGGTCATGCACAGTACCAGAAGCATTGCGAGAAATTTCTTCAAAATACTCACCATCTTTCAAATATTTATATCACCCGGTCATAAAACCGGAAAATATACAGCAAATGGGGTTTGTGCGGGTTTTATGTATCTTTTCTTGTGTTTTCCGACGAAAAAAACAGAAACACACCGACAGAAATGATACCACAGGTTGTGATTTGTGTCAATATACGCACCTTGTTGTTTCGTATACATAATTGCCTCATGCACAAACTGCACCATAGTACACAAATCAACAATTACATGTCGATTTAATACACACAGAAAAAATCCCTGCCGCAGATGCAGCAGGGATCAGTTCGACAAATTAGTCGGTGACGTAGGGCAGCAGGGCGATCTGACGTGCGCGCTTGATAGCGGTGGTCAGCTGACGCTGATGCTTTGCGCAGGTACCGGTAGTTC
>CAZEPQ010000027.1:1132-17751 GCA_964514175.1 uncultured Oscillospiraceae bacterium | reverse complement strand
TTTTAGGGCTAACTGGAGACCTTTTTTATTTTGCGCTATTTTGCAACGTGCCCGATTTTTTATGCTTGCGCTTTCTGAATTCGGATATCCTGTCCCAGGAACAGAAGATTCTGATATTCTCCCATAAGCCGGGAGGCGATTTGCGGGGAATATCGCCGGGACAGCTCTCCCAGGCTGAGATTGGTAGAGATAATGGTAGGCTTCCCCTCCAGAATGCGTCCATTGACAATGCTGTACAGTGCGGGCGACACAAAGGAAGTCTGCATTTCCGTACCCAAATCATCCAGGATCAGCAGATCACATTCCATGACCCGCTCCGCCGTCCGTTTTTCCTCCTGAGTAGCGCTGCCAAATTTCTGCTTTTCCATACAGGAAAACACATGAATTGCCGTGTCGTAAACCACGGAATAGCCCATGGACACCACCTGCCGCGCAATACAGGCAGAAAGGAATGTCTTTCCCAGCCCCGTCCCGCCGTTCATGAGCAGACTACGGGAGTGCAGGGAAAACTTCCTGGCATAGTTTACGGCGATCTCATAGATGATCTCCATCTGTTCCCGTGGAGAAATGCCCAGAGAGGAATCCCGAACAGTGGAGTAATAGTCCAGAGAAAAATCATCAAAGCTGCCCAGGGAGGAAGAAAGAAGACTGGTCAGTTCCTTCCGCTGCTCTTCCTGGCAGAACTTCTCCAAACAGGAACACATCTTCTCTCCCACATAGCCGGTGTCGCTGCACTTTTTGCACAGAGGCCCCTCTGCCAGATATTCCGGACCATAGCCGGCCTCAATCAAGATGGCATTCCGCTCCCGCTGGAGCGCCAGGTTCTTCTGCCGCACCTGCTCCACCGCTGCCTTTGGGTCCTCCCCGTGGCGGAATGTGTAGGCCATGACCTCGGCCATGGTCTTGCGGATCTCATTATCCAGCTGCCGCACCTTGGGATACTGGCCGTAGACCCGCTCCTGACGTTGACGCTGGCTCAGCCGATGCTGCTCCACCGCCTCAGCATGACGGGCTCTCGCCCGGGCTGTGACTTCTTTTTCGTAGCCCATAGGATCACTCCTTTAAACTGTCCCGGAATTTTTGGAGACTGCTCACCGCAGCCCGCTCGCCTGCGCCGGGGGTGAAGTTTGTCTCCGCCGGAATCGGCTGTGTTTTGTTCTCGGAATTGACCTGCTGCACCGTATGTAGATTCTTCTCATGCCAGTTCAGCAGGACCTTGTTCATATACCGCCATGCCAGCTTGCCGGTGGCAAGCACCGTCTTGTCATAGGCCAGCTTGATGGTATCCGTATCAAAGCCCATATCCAGCCAGGAACGGATATATTCCCGCTCAGAATCTGCCAGAGGCCGATCCAGCCCCATGAGCTTTTTCACCCGGTTCTCCGGTTCCGCCTGCTCCAAATCATGGCTGACGTACTTGGATGCCTGCTCCAGCGTCACAATTCCCTTGTTGGCCCAGTCGTAGCACTCACTTTCCAGAGTCCGCATACTCATGGTTCGGGCCGCGCCGTGGGCCTTATTGTAATACTCGATCTTCTGGAGGCAATGGGTCAGGGCCATGCTGACCACCTCCGGGGGCATCTTCAGATAGTCCCGGATAGCAAGCAGGGTCTTCAGTTCCTCCGTGGTGAGGATCCGCCCTATGCGGCGGCTCACTTCTCCCTGCAAAAGCTGGAAGCTGGGGTCCCGGGCCGCAAAGGCAGAGACCTCTTCCCCGGTATATACCGGAGCCCGGTCCTTCTGGTACTTTAATTTTGTCACAGCAGTATCCAACAGGCCTAGTCGCTTCAGCAGGGACTCGGCCCATTCCAGAGTCTGGGCCGGAAGCCGAAGCTCCCGCTGGGCATCCTTGAGCCCTACATCCCCGGTGGATTTTATATAGAGATACACCAACGTCGCATCGCCGTTTCCGGCGCCCAAGAGCTTCCCCAGCTCCTGAGGCGTCAGGGTGATATAATCAAGGGTCAATGTTCTTCCTCCTGTTAGTCCTTCAGGAATTCGTTTTCTATCGTTACCTCCTGGGCCAGATCCTGGGTGCCAAAATAATAGTCCATGATTTCAACAGCCACATGCGCGAAGTTACTGCCGCTGGCACCATGTTCCACATAGATGGCAATGGCGATCTCTGGATCATTCATGGGGGCATAGCAGATAAATGCACCGTTATCGGAGCCCCCGGAGCCGTGGGACGCGGTACCGGTCTTGGAGCACACCTCGATTTCATAATCCTTCAGAGCATTCTTGGCGGTACCTTCCGTGGAGCACAGCCGCATACCTTCCTCAATGACTGTATGCTCATAGGCGGAAAGGAGTCCGGTGGCTGCGGGAACATAGTCATTGGCCGCCACCAGAGACTGAAAATCCGAAGCTACCGCACGGCGCAGGAAAGTGGCATCGTACAGGGTTCCACCGTTGGCCAGTGCTACGGTATAGCGGCACATCTGTAAGGGCGTCATGGTAGTCAAGGACTGACCAATGTAGGCCGTCAGATTATCTGCTGCGTACCAGTCACTTTCCTGACCGGTATAGGTTTCTGCCTTGAGTTCTTTGGATGCCATTTTACCCGCATTGTCCGGAACCTCAGAGCCGGTAGCCTTTCCCACGCCAAAGCTCTCCGCAGTTTCCTGCAGCACATCGATGCCCAGGTTGTCGCCAACCGTATAGAAGTAGATGTTGCAGGAGTTCGCAATGGCCCCCCGCATATCCAGCACACCATGGGTTATTTTGCTCTGGTTATAAATCCAGCAGCGGGGCTTATACTCGTCGTATACGTCGTAGTAACCGGTATCCTCCACCTCGAAGCTGTCAGAGAAACCGTTTCTCAGTGCCGTAATGGCAGAGATGGGCTTGAAGGTAGAGCCGGGAGGATAGGCATAGTTCAGGCAGCGGTTTGCCAGGGGCGTAACCTCTGCCTCCAGCATCTCGTTGTAGTCGGTGTAATAGTCCGAGGGGTCATAGGTGGGATAGTTGGCTGCCGCCAACACCTCACCGCTATCAACACTCATAACTACTACTGCGCCGGCATCCACATCATATCCGTCCTGCTCCTCCGTTTTGGAGGCAGCCAGTTCCTCAATGGCGCTGGCCAAAGCCTTTTCCGACACTTCCTGAAGGCCAATATCCAGCGTGACCATTACATTGGCGCCGGACTGTGGCTCCACTTCCCAGTATTCATCCACCACCGTACCATCAGAGGTGACCGTGATAACCTTTTTGCCGTCCACACCGTGAAGATACTCTTCAAAGGCATATTCAAAGCCGTCCTTACCAACCGTAGCATCCATGCTGTAGCCCTGGTCCTTATAGATATTCTCATATTCTTCGGAATCCATGGAACCCACATGGCCCAGGAGCTGGGCGGCATATTTTGTGTTGAATTCCCGGACGGAGCTGGCCACAACATCCATGCCCGGAATCGCCAGTTCTTTCAGGATCGCCAGTTGTTCGGCATCAATGTCCTCCACCGCCGTATAGGTCTCCGCATAGGCGTAGGTGGGCAGATCCAGCTCATAACGCAGACCCATAATGAGCCGTGCCTCTTCGTCCGTATATTCATCGCCAAGATTATAGGCGTCCCGCAACCGCTTATAGAGGTTTTCCGCAGTCATATCCGCATCCCACTCACGGCCCAGCAGGAATTTCTTATAATAATAGACGTCAATGTCAGAGAGTTCGTCCATGATGTAGGTGTATGGCTGGGTCATGGACAGGGGCAGGCTTTCCTCATATTCAATACCGTGCTTGATGCAGGTCTGGGCCAAAGACAGCAGATAGCCGTTGGGATCATCGGAGTTAAAGAGCACGAAGCTCTGTAGGGTAACGCTGTATGTGGCACGGTTGCTCACCAACACGGTGCCGTGCCGATCCATTAACTCTCCCCGGGCAGCAGCAACATACTGATAGTAGGTGGTAGTGCCGGAGCTGTCGTAGGCAGTTTCTTCGTTTTCACTTAGCTGCAAGGTAAAAAGCCGCACCGCATAGATAAAGGCTACCAGCAGAATGATGAATACCACGATGCCGTTACGAAAGCGATAAGTTCTATCCATGGAATCCTCCAATTCGGGAAATGTACTCTGTCACAGGGTAAAACAGCAGGCAGAATACCAGCGAAATCAGCCCTTTGGGCAAAAACTCATTGAAGAAGGCTCCGGCAGCCAATGTGCCGGACATCGAAAGAAAGATGGTATACAGCCCCTCTGTCAGCAGCAGTGCCACCGCGCTGATGCTGAAGACCGTTTTCCAGCTTTGCAGTAAGAACCGCTCCGACAGTACACCGGCGGCAAAGCCCACCACCGTCAGCACCAGGATCTTCCACGCGCCATACATGGACAGCTCCGTACTCCAGGCCACCAGACAGCCGCCGATCAATCCGAAGATGATACCACGTTCTGCCCCCTCCCAGAGACCGATGCAGGCCACCGCAAGGGGCATAACGCAGGGTGTATATCTGGGATTCAGCGCGCCAAAGGCTGCCCCATCCATCAGGAGTGCCGCCAACAGGACCAGCCCGTACAGCACCATTTTAATTCGCTTTTGGGTTTTGCCGGACATGGGCCGCACTCCTTTCCTTAGTCGTTGATGTTGTAAGATTTGATAATAAACACTTGAGAAACCTCAGCCAGCTCCACTGTGGGCTGGATGATGGCGTATTTCGCCACGTTGGTCTCGTCGTTGCCCACATCGGTAATATTTCCGATCATCAGGCCTGGCGGATAAATGTCACCGTCGCCGGAGGTCAAAACCTGATCGTTGTTTCGCACATTGGCAGAGGAACTAAGATAGCTGGCCTGCAAGACGCCATCGTTCTGAAGATCAAAGTCTCCATGGGCAATGCAGGTATAGCCGCTGCCGAAAATGTAGGCACCGATCTCAGAGGTGGTATCCAGAATGCTGGTTACGGTAGCCCAGTTGTTACCTGTTTCCGTAATCAGGCCCACCACCTGTCCGCTCTCGGTGATGGCGCACATGCCGGCCTCCAGTCCCGCGGAGGAACCCTTGGAAATGGTCATGGTGCTGCCATAGCCGCCGGTGTCCCAGGACACCACGTTGGCAATTTCAAAATCGTAATCCGTATGCTTTTCCGCAAATTCCAGCAAACTCCGCAGACGCTCGTTCTCTTCCTTATAGGTCTGAGATTCCCGGATGTCCTGGTTCATATTGGCCAGTTCTTCCCGGAGCCGGTCATTTTCAGCCTGAAGCCGCTCATAGGCAAAAATATAGTCATATAGGCTTTCGGCCTTGTCCACCAAAATGGCGACACCGTTTTTGATGGGATTGACGATCATGGAGATGAGATTGTTCATAGGGGTGGCTTTACCGGGCCGCAGGATCATGCTGCCCACGGTGACAATGGCCGCCAAGGCCGCAATAACCAGTATCACACGAACTCTGGTCGTAAAATGTTTTTTCATAGCACTTCCCCCAGTACCGGAATTCCGGCTTCCCGCAGCATGAGACCAGTCTTGCAAACAGGCAGCCCCATGACATTATAGTAATCTCCCACCAGTGAAGAAACAAAGAGCATGGCCCCGCCCTGAATCCCGTACGCGCCAGCTTTATCCACAGACTCGCCGCTGGCAACATAGGCATCGATCTCCTGCTCAGACAAGGTGCGGAAATGAACCTCCGTCTCCTCGCAGTGGGTCTGGGTCCCCTTGGGGCCCATGACTGTAACTCCGGTAAGTACCAGATGGTGCCGCCCTGACAGGGCACGGAGCATCTTTTTGGCATCCTCCGCATCCTGGGGCTTGCCCAGAATATTGTCATCCAATACCACCACCGTGTCGGCGGAAAGCACCACCGCCTGAGACTCCAGCGTATCATAGACAGCCTTTGCCTTTTGCAGCGACAGGCTCATAACCTCCCGCTGGGGAGAAAGCCCCGGCTCCAGCACTTCCTCTGTATTGGAGGGCTGAACCGTAAACGAAAGGCCCATCCGCTCCAGCAACTCCGCCCGCCGGGGCGAGCCGGATGCTAAAATCAATTTCATATATGAAAAACCTCCATAAAGGCAACAAAGATCAAATTATTTTCCGGAAAACGGGGTCATTACTCCACGCCCCGGACATACAGGCCCCGGGTGGAGACACCGGGATCAAAGGCAGCTCCCGTTGCAAAATCCTGAAGCACCGCATCCACCTGCTGATCGTTTTCCGTTGTAAAGGAAAGCCGCAGAGCCCACAGGCCCAGATTCTGCACCGCAGAGAGCTTGTCGCCCAAATAGAGCTTCTTGCTGTTGAGGATCTGGCTGCGGCAGGTGTGCCCGTCCCGCTGGACCGGGAACCGGCTGCCGGTACGATCCACCAGATTGGTCTTGGTACTAGTGCAGATGCACTTTCCGGTACGGTTGTGGATGATGCAGTTTTCCGTAATCATCAGCGGCAGACGGCCATAGGCAAACATCTCCACGGGAATGGGCTTGCTGATATCCCGAATCTGAGGCAGCGTCAGCTCAAAGGAGGCGGTCATGGACCCAAGGCCCAGCGCCGCAGCCATATTGGCACTGCCGGAGTTGAAAATATTCAGCCCGAAATCGCCCCGAACCCGGAAACCGGCCCGACGCATGGGATCGATCATGCCAATATTGCCCACCAGCACCTCCTGAATTCCCAGGAGTTTGGCCTGGGCCAGCCGGGAATAGATACCTTCCCACTCGTCATCCTTGATGACTCTGGGCAGGACGGCACAGACATAGAAGGTCTGGGCCACTGCCTGGGCCATGGTGTCCGCGGGATTTAACAGATGCAGGGGTACATACAGCACCTGAGGCTTCAGAGCGATCATACTGTTTGTGATCTGATCGAAGGATTGGATCTGGACAGTATAGACAGGCTTTTCTTTAAAGCCCTTGACCACCTGCGGGGCACGGAAGGCACCTTCCCGACGCTGGGGCACCTGTCCCCGGGCTGCCGTCAGCAGTGCCAGAACGTCCCGCCGCATTCCGTTGATCACGGAAGCTGCCAAGGTCAGATTGGGGAACAAATCCACCTGAATCCCCTCCACATAGAAGGGAGTGCCGCCGGTACGGCTCAGCCGTCCCACCAGCGTTTCCTGGGTCAAAGGCACATTGATGGCATTCTCCGGCACAGGCCCCTGCACCGACACCACATGGCTCTCAGAATCCCAGGCGGTCAGCACAGAATACTGTCCGGGATAGACCTGAATCCGGAACCAGACCGGAACCCGCTGGCTCTCAGCGTTTTCATAGGTAGCTCTGGCACGGGCAAGCAGGGACCGATCCTGGGCCTCCTCCTGCCGGATGCCGAACATATGGGTGCCCTTTTTCCCCTGATAATAGCCATCGGTAAAACCCTGGCGGGAGAATACCTTCTCCAGCTCCTTCATCTGCTGCTGGGTCACGGCACGTCCCTGGGCCGCATCCTTATAAATCTTTGTGGCTACTGCCACATACTCAGCCCGCTTCATGCGGCCCTCGATTTTAATACAGGCAACACCCATACCATTGAGCTCCCGCAGATATTTCACAAGGCAGTTGTCCTTGAGACTCAGAGGATAACGATTCTCGCCCCGGTCATAGCCGTAGCTCATACGGCAGGGCTGGGCACACTGACCCCGATTGCCGGAACGGCGTCCGATCATGGCAGACATATAGCACTGACCGGAATAGCACATGCACAGAGCCCCATGAACAAAGACCTCGATCTCAATGGGACTGTTTTGGCAGATCTCGGCGATCTGATTGCGGCTCAGTTCCCGGGCCAAAACCACCCGGCTGCAGCCCATTTCCGCCGCCTTCTTCACGCCCTCTAAATTGTGGACGGACATCTGGGTACTGCCGTGGATGGGCATATCGGGGGCCACCTGACGAATCAGTTGACAAAGACCCAGATCCTGCACAATGATGGCGTCGATCCCGATTCGGGAAGCCTCCAAAACCACAGCAGCAGCGGCCTTCAATTCCCGATCCAATACCAGGGTGTTCATAGTGAGATACACCTTGACGCCCCGAACGTGGCAATAGCTGACGCACTGGCGAAGCTGATCCTCTGTGAAATTTTTCGCATTCATACGGGCGTTAAAGCTGCCATAGCCCAAATAGACCGCATCAGCACCATTTTGCACCGCGGCAATGAGGGCATCGCTGGAGCCCGCAGGAGATAAAACTTCAAGCATATCAATAATTTCCTTTATTTTGATCGCTCCAAAACGGAGCAGGGTATAGTCCTCTATTCTAAAATGATATTATATCACATTTTTCGCCGTGGGAAAAGCCCCAAAGCCGGGGAATTGGTGGAATTACGATGAAAGGTCTGTAAATTATGACTTTCATCGCACACCATATCCGCCGGAGGCACCCAGGAAGCAGTCATTTCATAATTGTACTTTTTTCAAATTTTGATACTCCTGTTTCATTTTTGACCATTGCATTCCCGTCCCTATTTTCTTATGATAAACAAGAAGAATTGTCGGCATTTTTGCCGAAGGAAAGGAATTGATGCCATGTTTGTTATTAACAGAGATCAGTGTGTTTGCTGTCACAACTGTGCAGACGAATGTCCCGTACAGGCCATTGACTTTGTGGGCACCAAATACCAGATCGACCAGGACAAATGTCTCCAGTGCGGCCTCTGCGCCAAGGTCTGCCATACCTGCGCCTGCCATGAGGAGCCCGCTGTTCCTGCCGTAGTGCAGCAGCATGACCCCATTATGATGGAATGCGACGTTGTAGTAGTCGGCGGTGGTACAGGCCTCATCGCCGCGGTTCGCGCTGCTCAGAAGGGCAAGAAGGTCATTCTTCTGGAAAAGGCCGCCAAGCTGGGCGGCAACACCGACTATGCCCACGCTTACTTCCCCGTATATACCGGCTGGCACAAAAAGGCCGGCATGGAGGACTGCCGTGAGCAAGCCATCGCCCACTACCGCAAGGTTACTGACAACGTGCTGGAAGAGGATGTGCTGCGTACTGCCGTCTATGGATGCGGCAATTTCTTCGACTGGCTCTGTGAGTTCGGTACCTGTGAGGGCGTGTGGAATCTGGTAAACCTGGGCGACGCCGATGCCCACGGCCCCATCTACGGCCCCGGTCTGCTGGACTTCCCCAACCGCATCCGGGACAACCTCAACTGCCGTGACGACGCCATCGGCCCTGGCTGGGGCGGCACCCACATGAAATATACCATGCTGGAAGCCATCGAGAAGGACAACCTTCCCGTAAAGATCTTCACCTCCACCGCCGCAAAGCACATCAAGCTGGACGAAGAGGGCAAGCTGGAAGCCATCATCGCTTCCGATCCCGGCGGCGATATCATTATCAAATGTAAGGCCGCGACTCTGGCCTGCGGCGGTTTCGGCAAGAACGACGAATACATGGCCCAGTACTGTGATTTTGACTTCTTCGGTGGCGAGACCACCATCCACCGTTTCTCCGTTCCCACAGACACCGGCGACGGCATCACCATGCTGAAGGAGCTGGGTGTGGAGCCTGTGGCAGAGAGAATGTTCGTCTCCTGCTTCGGCCCCAAGCATCACCCCTTCAATAACTGCATTGCGGACTACGCTCTGGAGCCTCAGTTCATTCAGGTGAACATCAACGGTCAGCGCTGGGAGAACGAGGAAAACGGCATTATGAATCCCACAAACGGCGTTGCAAAACAGCCCAAGGAGATTTCCTACGCCATCATGCCCATTGACCAGATCCGTACGCTGGTGGAGGGTTACCTCAGTACCCCCGCCCTGAAAAAGCGCTGGAGTACCTACGAAACCTGGAAAGAAGAGCTGGATCACGAGTCCACCCTGGACACACCTGTGAAGAAGGCCAACACGCTGAAAGAACTGGCTGTTCTCATCGGTGCCGATCCCAAGGTGTTTATGGCTGAAATCGAAAAGTACAACGGCTTCTGTGAAAAGGGCGTGGACGAGGACTTCGGCAAGGCCAAGGAAAACATGATCCCCATTCCCCTGGACAAGGGTCCCTACTATGCAGTCTACGGACAGCGCTTCTCCGAAGCAGCCATGGGCGGCGTATCCGTCAACGGCAAATGTCAGGTCATCCGCAACGACGGCACTCCCATTCCCGGCCTGTATGCCGGCGGCGACTGTACCTCTGCCATGCACCGCAAGGGCGAACTGGCCCCCATTTCCGAGCTGACCTGGGCCGTTGCGTCCAACTTTACCGCCGGCGGCAATATGGTGGCCTACATCGACGGAACCAACGAAACTCTGGGAGGTGTCTAAGCTATGTTTTTGCCTGATAACTCTGTATTTGAGCCTGTAAAAAATATCAATATGACCCCGCAGCGCACCAAGAACGCAAGACTTTCTATGGACGAGCGTCTGACTACGTTTAATGAAGTGGAACTGACCTACACCGAGGACGAAGCTCAGTTGGAAGCCTCCCGTTGCATGGGCTGTCCCTCCCGCTGGTGCAGCAAGGAATGTCCCGCAGATATGCCTGTTCCCGAATTTATCAAGAAGCTCCGCGCCTGTGACTACGAGGGTGCCTATGAGCTGATCTCCTCTGCCTCTACTCTTCCGGAATTCTGCTCCCGTCTGTGCCCTCAGGAAAAGCAGTGCCAGTCCAACTGCACCCGCTCCATCCGCACCGAAGCCGTGGGCATCGGCAAGCTGGAGCGCTTCGTGGTGGAGCAGCATTATGCCTCCGGCACCCCTGAAGCTGTGGCTCCTGCCACTGGCAAGACCGTAGCTGTGGTAGGCTCCGGCCCCAGCGGACTTTCTGCCGCAGTGGTGCTGGCAAAGGCCGGCCATAAGGTCACCGTCATCGACACTCAAGAGCATCCCGGCGGCCTTCTGCGCTACGGCATCCCCAACATGAAGCTGGAAAAGGGCACTCTGGATCGTAAAATCGACGCAATGATCCGCATGGGCGTGGCCTTTCAGACCGGTCTCACCGTAAAGGCCGACACCTTGGAACGGCTGAGGGAAGATTTTGACGCCGTGGTTCTGGCCATCGGCACAGGCAATGCCAGAAAGCTTCCTCTTGATGCCAATGGTGTTCACTACGCCGTGAAGTATCTCTCCGGCGAAGGTTCCGCCGAAGGTAAGGATGTGGTCATCATCGGCGGCGGCGACACCGGCAACGACTGTGTGGGCACCGCTGTCCGTCAGGGCGCAAAGTCCATCACCCAGATCGAAATGCTGCCCAAGGTCACAAAGCCCCAGATCATCTACAGCCCCCTGGTGGAAAAGCAGAAGGAAGTCAAGTTTGACGCCTCCCAGGAGGAATGCCTGCACAAGTACCTGAAGGACCCCCATATCTATCAGGCCACCGTTAAGTCCGTGGAAACCGACGAGGCAGGCAATCTGAAGGCTGTCACCGTGGTTTCCCTGGAGGCAAATTACGACGAAAACCGCCGTCTTGTGATGACAGAGATCCCCGGCAGCGAAAAGGTCATCCCCTGCGGCCTGCTGGTCATTGCTGCCGGCTTCATCGGCCCCAAGGCAGAGGACTTGGGCGTAGAAACCACGCCCCGCACCAACATTGCCGAAGAAAACTACAAAACCGGCACCGAAAAGGTCTTCGCCTGCGGCGACTGCCGTACCGGTCAGAGCCTGGTCGTAAAAGCCATGGTGGATGGCAGAGAATGCGCCAAAGCAGTCTGCGACTTCCTGGCCTGATCCTCACTGTATAACGCACTCCCGCAGTCATTTCCGGCTGCGGGAGTTTTTTCTTCTGCAGCATGGCTTCGGTACTGTAAAAACGAACAAAGCATTAAAATTATGACTAAATTATAAATTTTAATTTTTCAAATTAGAAACACTTGAAGAACTGAAACAATTATAGTACATTATTTGATACCAAATTTTCATCATTTTTGAGAGGGTCTTCAATGAAAGCAATCGGAATCGCAGCTGACAGCTACTGCGGCATCCTGCCCGACGAAGCAAAACGTCTGGGCGTCATGGTACTTCCCATGCCCTTCTATTTCGAGGGAGAATGCTACTACGAAGAAGTCTCCATTACAAGAGACGCGTTTTTTGAAAAGCTCAACGCGGGGCAAAAGGTTTCCACCTCCCAACATTCCCCCGAAGCCGTCACATCCTTCTGGCGGGACTGCCTGAGGGAGTACGAGAAGCTCCTGTACTTTCCTTTGAGCAGCGGTCTCAGCGGTGCCTGTGACACGGCAAAGATGCTTGCACAAGACGAAGAATTTCAGGGCCGGGTCCTGGTTGTGGACCTGGGTCGTATTGCCACACCCCTGCACCGCTCCATTCTGGATGCCCTGGAAATGATCGGCGAAGGCCTTTCTGCCGAGGAAATTCACCGAAATCTTGAAGATGCCCGTGAAAATATGTCCGTTTATATTGCGGTAGAGACCCTGGATTTGCTGAAACAGAGTGGCCGCATCAATCCCGCCACCGCCGCCATCGGCACAATGCTGAATATTAAGCCCATCTTAAAACTGGGCGTGGGGATTCTGGAAAAGCACTCCGTATCCCGCGGCTCGAAACGGGCCCGGAAGGACATCATCGCCCTGATGAAAAAAGAGATGGAAGAGACCTTCCGGGAATATCACGACAGAGACGAGATCTATCTTCTGGCGGCCTCCAGCGCCGACGACGAGACCACCCAGGGCTGGGTGGAAGAGATTCAGGCCGCCTTCCCTGGTATGGAAGTCCTCTGCGACAAACTGACTTTGGGCGTAGCCTGTCATGTGGGTGAAGGCGCCCTGGGCATCGGCTGTTCCTGCCGCCCCAAAAGAGGCTGAATATTTCAGAGCTGCGACACATTTCGTGCCGCAGCTCTTGTCATACAAAGCAAAACGGGACCTGTACAGGCCCCGTTTGATTTATTTTTCCAGTGCAGTGATCTTGTCCACTCTTCTCTGGTGTCTGCCGCCTTCAAATGCCGTGTTCATCCAGGTGTCCACGATCTTCAGCGCCAGATTTTCGCCCACAATACCGGCTCCCATAGCCAGCATATTGGTGTCGTTGTGGCGGCGGGTCATCTCCGCGGCGAAGGTATCAGTACACAGGGCGCAGCGAACGCCATCGACCTTGTTTGCCACGATGGAAACACCGATGCCGGTGGTGCAGATGACGATCCCCTTTTCACACTCGCCGGAAGCCACAGCCTTTGCGGCAGGGGCAGCATAATCGGGGTAGTCACAGCTATCCAGGGAGTTGGTGCCGAAATCCTTGACCTGGTAACCAGCCTCTGCCAGATGGGCCTTTACCTTTTCCTTCAGGGCGTATCCGCCGTGATCACATGCAATTGCAATCATTTTAAGTTCCTCCATACATATCTCTTCTTTTGTTTTCAAAGCGGCATCTGCCGCGGTTTTCTGTTTTCATACAGGGTAACATATCGGAATCCACAGCTTCTCAGCAATTCCGTCCCCCGCTCCAGGCCATCGGCCATGTGCCGGGGTTCATGGGCATCGGTCCCGATGGTAATGAGGTCACCACCCAACTCCCGGTACATTCTCAGCATGTACTCCGGCGGCAAAGGCTCCCCGGAATTGTTTCGGTAGCCTGAGGTGTTGAGCTCTAGTGCCTTGCCCCGCTCCACCAGAATTTTTAATATCTCATGGACCAGATCGTCATAGGGCCGGAAATCCACCGCTTGACCGTCCCTCCCCCGCATATAGCGCAGAGGGTAGGTCAGATGGGCCAGAGAATCGTAGAAATCCGTTTTGGACAGCTTCAAAAGGCACAGGAGGTATTCCTCCATCATCTCATAACACTGCTTTTTTGTCTCAAAATTGACCCAGTAATAGTCCAGTCCTCCGGGGCTAACGTGCATAGACCCCAGTACAAAGTCGATATTGGGCTCCGCCAGCACTTTTTCCGCCGCTTCCGGTCGGGAAATCGCCTGTCCCAGCTCAATCCCTCGCCGAATGTTCAGGTGGGGATACTTTTCTCTCGCCTGTTCAAGCTGTCGATCAATCTCCGTCCAGTCCCAGCTATCGTCATCGTTGCCCCGATCATCCACCAGATCACAGTGATCCGTCAGACAAAGCTCTGAAATGCCCTGTTTTTCCGCCTCGGCACACATGGCAGTCAGGGGATATTCCGCGTCGAAGGAACAGATGGAATGGAAATGGTAGTTGACCATAGAGAGACTCCTTGTAATTTTGTGTCAAAAAGCGAAGCGGGCTTGGTTTGGTGCGGATCAGCAGCGAATTGCTTGCGGCGACGTTATCCCCAGGGCCAATTGGGGAACCACTTCAGCCACTCCTGACAATACTGAACGCTGACCTCATAGCCGGACAGAACGGGATAGAACGCCGCAAACAGCACCATATTTAATCCGGTAAAAGCGTAGAGCAGCTTGTCATTCTTGTTGCTCCGCTCCAAAAGCTCGGAGAACACATAGCTGATGGCAATAACCAGGAACAGAATGCCTCCGAAATAGTGATAAGCGAAAGTGGTACGGGAAATAATGACCCAAGGCAGGAACTGGCACAGGTAGCCCACCCAAATCAGGATCACCTGAGGCTTCCGCCGCTTGAAAAATGCACCTGCAGAGCCAATGAGGGCAACGAGACCGGCCCAGGAGATCAGGGGTGAGTTAAAGGCGCCGAAGGCGGACTTGGTCCCGCCGTTATATTCCAGATAGTAAAGGATGGGTTTCAGATCAAAGAGCCACTGATACCACCGGGAGGAATAGGGATGGGTCTGATCCACACCCTGATGATAGGTCAGCATATAGACCTGATTGTCCCAAATGAGCTGATAATAATTCTTGTCCAGCAGCATATCCGGCATGGTATAGCCCAGGGCCAGACCGTAGGGAATATAGCTCAGGCAGTAGATCACTGCGGGAAGCAGCACAAAGAACACCACGGATACCAGCACGGTACTCAGGAACTCCCTGCCGTAGTCCGCAATTCCCTGGGCACGATACTTCACGATCACTCTGATCAGCCAGAGGATGGCCAGTCCCACACCGGCATACAGCACCGTCCATTTGCAGGCACAGCCCAATCCGAAGGCAAGGCCGCTTCCGGCCAGGTCGCCCCAGGTCTTATTCAGCTTCCGACTGTAGGGTGCCGCGATCCAGCGCCACATAAACATAAAGCTCAGAAGTACAAAGAACACACCATAGGTGTCAATGGTGGCAATTCTGGTCTGGGTGTAGTGCATAAACTCGAAAGCAAACAGGGTCGTGCCGCAGATAGCCACTCTGGTCCTGCCGAACATGTTTTTCAGCAGCACATACAGCGGGATCAGCATCAGCACCCCGAAGAACGCGCCCATAAACCGATAGCCAAAGGGGGTCATGCCGAAGAGGGAAATACCCAGGGAAATGATAAGCTTGCCCAGAGGGGGATGGGTGACCTCATAGGGATAAATGTTCTGAATGTGCTCGTAGGCAGTTCTGCCGTGATAGATCTCGTCAAAGTACATGCTGTTGTACCAGCTAGGGCTGTCAGGTACGGTATCCTGCTCGTCCAGCAGCACACTGTCCACGCCGGTAACATCCAAGAGAGCCCCATTTACATCGTATAGAGCCAATTCTCCCAGTTCTATGGGCAGATTTCTGGCAGCAATGCGGATATACCGGGCGGCAAACACCCCGTCTCCGGTGCTGGCATACTGCCATTTAAACAGGTCGGCATAGCTCTGGTGCATGGCGGCATCATTGATATTTCCGTTTTCATCCGCCGTCGCTTCCTCGTCCTTAAATGTGAACCAGTTGCTGCCGTTGACGCTGTAGGCCAGGTCATAGTCCCCGGGATAAAGGCCGGAATAGTACATCACTCCGGAGATCTCCTTCTTTTCGCCCAGGTCGATGACCACCATATTGTTTTCCCCGGAGAAGGAATAGAAGCTCTGGGGGGCTTCCATGCTACCCAGATTCCAGAATGCCACCACCGCGTACACGATTACCAGCAGAATAAGGGGCAGGGCATCCTTTTTCTCCATGGGATGACACTTGTTGTCCAGAGAAAACTTCGGTTTATCAAAATTCCGGATCCACTCCAGGGTCCCCATACGGGGGGCCATTTCCAGTTTATATTTAATGAAGAACATTACGATGAGTGCCAGAAGGATCAGCGGCATAATCAGCGCCGGCAGTTTTATCTGGAGCACATAATCCGTAATGGTCTGCGTAATTTGACTCATAACGCACCTCCGGTTTTCGGCCTTCGTCTTTCAGTGATACATTATACCATTATTTCCGCTTCTTTGCAATCTCATGGCAGCAGCCGGGCAAGGACCCCAGGGAAATATTCCTCCGCAAAGTCCACATCCTTGACCGTGAAGGTCTTGCCGTTCAAACCGTTGAGAATGCCGCCATCGGTCTTGAAATCAAAAGTCAGCTTGTAGGAATACAGGGCCTGATATTTTCTGTCGTATTTTTTATCCAGCTTTCCGTACTTGCCATCTCCCAGCAGTGGATGGCCCGCCGCGGCAAACTGGGCACGGATCTGATGGGTTCGTCCTGTGACTAACTCGCATTCCACCAAGCTCAGGTCTCCCCGCTTCTCCAAAGTCCTGTATTTTGTAACAGAGGTCTTAGCTCCGGGCTGAGATTCCTTGGTCACATAGACCCGATTCTTTTTTGCGTCCTTAAAAATGAAGCCCTTCAGCTCGCCGTTCAGTGGCTTCATGGTGCCGTGGATCACCGCCAGATACCGCTTGTCCATCTCCCTATCCTTAATCTTCTGGTTCATGATCCGCAGGGCCTCGGC
>CAZEPQ010000027.1:0-1122 GCA_964514175.1 uncultured Oscillospiraceae bacterium | reverse complement strand
GGCCGCCATTCCCGCTTGGCGTAGAGATAGGCCTGAATGTGGTCAATGAGAGTCCTGCCGTACTCCGCACCATCGTGGGGATGCACCGCCATACCGGGGCGCTTGTCGCAGAGGATAATATTTTCGTCCTCATAGACGATGTTCAGCTTGGGGGCCGCCACTGTCAGGTAGGCATTGTCCTCCCGGGGGGCCTCAAAGAACTCGTCATTGATATACATTTCCACCAGATCGCCCTCTGCCAGGCGGGTATCACGTTGGGCCCGCTGTCCGTTGACCTTGACTCGCTTAAGGCGAATATATTTCTGAGAAAGGGACGCAGGCAGCAGCGGTACATTCTTCGCAATGAAGCGATCCAGCCGCTGATTTGCGTCATTTTTGGTGATGGTAAAGGATTTCATATGGTTTCCTCCCGATTGGGGATCGTTTTTCCCTATTGTATCATGGGAAAGACCAATTGAAAAGGCAAAAAAATTCCCGGATTTACCCTTGACAAGTGAGGCAAAAATCTATATAATAGCTAGGTCCGACTATGAAAGGAATGAAGTATATGCTGCTCAATCTCGCCCCGATCCTTCACGAACCCGGCGGAATTGTTCCTTTCAGCTTCACCATGGATTTCTCTGATATGGAACTGGGTGGGATCTATCCCGCGTCTGAACCGGTGTCCATTACGGGCCAGGTCCGGAATGAGGCCGGTGTGCTGATCCTTACAGCCACCCTTAAAACCACGCTCCACTGTGTCTGTGACCGCTGTGCCACAGCTTTTTTGCAGGATTATTCCCAGCCGGTGGAGGCCATTCTGGTTTCTGAGCTTGCCCATCAGGAGAACGAAGATGACTGGACCTTCCTGCTTCAGGGCTCTGATGCGGATCTCGAGGACATTATGAACACCGCATTTATCCTGAACCTGGATTCCAAGATGTTGTGCAGCCCAGACTGCAAGGGCCTGTGTGGTACCTGCGGCAAGAACCTTAACGACGGTTCCTGCGACTGCAAGAAGGAGCTCGATCCCCGTTTGGCTGTTCTGAAACAGCTTTTAAAGGATAAGGAGTAAACTATTTGCCATAAGGCAATTTTCGACCAAGGAGGTGTCACCACATGGCCGTACCTAAGTGTAAAGTA
>CAZEPQ010000026.1:12338-17813 GCA_964514175.1 uncultured Oscillospiraceae bacterium | reverse complement strand
TAGGGCTAACTGGAGACCTTTTTTATTTTGCGCTATTTTGCAACGTGCCCTTTTTTGCAGCAAAACAATGGTACACGTTACCGAATACTTGGTAAAACCGACCGAAGACTTCCGATCTGTTGACTTCCGATTTTGCGGTGATAAAATGACAGCGAAGGGAGGCAATACCATGAAATGCACAGTGATTATTGGCCCGCATCAGCGGGAGGAGGTGATCGTCTATGCCAGGGAACGGACACGGTTGGTTGATGAGATCGAACAGTTTGTTAAGGAAACGCCAGATACCATATACGGTTTCGCAGATGGGCAAGTCAGTGTCCTGGAACAGAAGGACATCTACCGTTTTCTCACGGAGAACAATCACATCTATGCGGAAACGGAGGCGGCGAGGTTCCTTATAAAGGCGAGGCTGTACCAGTTGGAGGAATGTCTTGGGGCGGATTTTATCAAAATCAATCAATCCTGCATTGTGAATATCCGAAAGATCAAGCAATTCGACGTTTCGGTGGCGGGCGTACTGAAAGTCGTTTTCCAAAACGGCGCGGAGGACTATGTATCCCGAAGAAACATCAAAAATATGAAAGAAAGGTTTGGACTGTAATATGAATCCTTATTTGAAGAAATTCATGCATCGGGGGATGCTGTTCGGTGGCTTTGGTCCCATTGTTGTGGGGATCGTTTATGTCTGTGTATCTGCCGGGGTGGGAGGAATTACGTTGACTGCGGCAGAAGTGCTGACAGCAATCGTTTCGTCCTATTTTCTTGCCTTTATTCAGGCTGGTGTCAGCGTGTTCAATGAGATCGATAACTGGCCTGTTATGAAGTCACTGCTGTGTCATTTCGTGCTACTGTACATCACCTATGTGAGCTGCTATCTGATCAATTCCTGGATTCCTTTTGATATCAGGATCGTGGGCGTCTTTACTGCAATTTTTGTGGTATCCTATTTCGTGATCTGGATTGCAGTGTACCTTTCGGTAAGAAACCTGGGTAAAAAAATGAATAAGAAAATCAGTTAATGGTGTGAGAGAAAAGTGTGCATCCTGTTGCGCCGCATCACTGATTGAAGCAAAACATAAATAGCCACTTTTGCCTATGGGCAAGGGTGGCTTCTTCATGGCCCCGGTTTCTTTCGGATAAAGATTGTTTACATAGGAAAGTTTTTTTGATATAGTATTTGACAGAAAGAAATGAGAATGATATTGACTGTTGGTGCGAATAATCTTGACAGCGAGGTAACTTTTATGAAAACTGGACTGGTATTGGAAGGCGGCGCCATGCGGGGCATGTTCACCGCCGGTATATTGGATGTGCTGATGGAGCAGGGGATCCAGGTGGACGGTATTGTGGGTGTGTCCGCTGGGGCTTGCTTTGGCTGCAACTATAAGTCGGGACAGATCGGAAGGTCCCTCAGATACAATATGAAATACTGCAATGATCCCCGGTATTGCGGTATTCGCTCTTTGATAAAGACCGGTGATCTGTTCGGTGCGGAGTTTTGCTACAGCGAGATCCCCAAGAAGCTGGATGTTTTTGATACGGAGACCTTTTCAAATTCCCCGGTGGAGTTCTATGTGGTCTGCACTGATGTGGAGACAGGCAAGGCGGTTTATCACCAGTGCGAAGACGGGGGAGATGAGGACCTGGCGTGGATCCGGGCCTCTGCCTCCATGCCCGGAGTATCTCATGCGGTGGAAGTAGACGGAAAAAAGATGCTGGATGGCGGAATTGTGGACGCCATTCCCCTGAAGTTTTTCGAGGATTTGGGCTATGACCATATCATTGTGGTTCTGACCCGCCCGAGAGACTATTTGAAAGAAGAAACCAAGGCGCTGCCTGTGATGAAAGTGCTGCTAAAAAAGTACCCCAAGGTCTACGCCGCCATGCGGGAAAGGCATCATCTCTATAATCATCAGACGGCCTATGTCCGCGCCAAGGAGAAAAAGGGAGAAATTCTGGTGCTGCGCCCGGAGGAGGCGCTGCCCATTGGCCGAATCGAGCATGACCCGGAGAACCTGCGGCGGGTCCATGAGATCGGTAGGGAGGCAGCTATGAAGCGGCTGCCGGAGATCAAGGAATTCCTGTTGGGACAGTAAAAGAAAATCAAAAAAACGAGAATTTCCTCTTGCAATTTCAAAAAACCCATGGTATAATATCTGAGCTTTAGATTACAAGGGCGCATTGCGCCTTGACTGGAAACCGAAAGAGGTGAACAAACGTGAAGAACGGAATCCATCCCGATTATCAGCAGACCACCATTCGTTGTGCATGTGGTGCCGTGTTTGAGACCGGGTCTACTAAGAAGGATATCAGAGTTGAAATCTGCTCCAAGTGCCACCCTTTCTATACCGGCAAGCAGAAGCTGGTTGACACTGGCGGACGTGTTGAACGCTTCAACAAGAAGTTCGGCCTGAAGTAAGAATCCCGTCGAGGGGCTGTTTCACTGCGTGGAACAGCCCCTTTTTGCACTTTTTTAAGCGTTTTTTCACTAATTTTGTAAAAAACAGTATTTGGAGGTCTCTATGGAGGCAAATCAGAAGATCAAAGCGGAAAAGGCCATACTGGCGGGCCTGGATGCCGCCGTATTCACCCGGGAGGATACTGCCACTGAGCAGACCCTGGACGAGCTGGAAGCCCTTCTGGAAACCGCCGGAGGAACCTGCGTGGGAAAGCTGCTCCAGTCCCGGCCTGCCCCGGATTCCCACTCCTTTTTAGGCGAGGGCAAGGCGGAAGAGCTGCGGGCCGCGGTGGAAGAAACTGGGGCGGAAATGGTCATTTTTGATAACGACCTGACACCCTCGCAAATTCGCTCTTTGGAGGAGATCACCGGGGTTACCGTTATCGACCGCTCTGCTTTGATTTTGGACATTTTTGCCCAGCGGGCAAAAACCAAGGAAGGCCGTCTCCAGGTGGAGCTGGCCCAGTATCAATACCTGCTGCCCCGGCTGTCCGGCATGGGCAAATCTCTGTCCCGACAGGGCGGCGGCATCGGCACCAGAGGTCCCGGTGAGACCCGGCTAGAAACGGATCGTCGGCATATCCGTGACCGTATTTCCCGGCTGAAGCAGGAACTGAAAGAGGTTCGCCGTGTCCGCGGCGTTCAGCGGCAGCTTCGGGAAAAGAACAGTGTTCCCGTGGTGGCTTTGGTGGGCTACACCAACGCCGGAAAATCCACACTTTTGAATGCATTGACCGGGGCGGGCATCCCTGCCAATAACCGGCTTTTCGATACCCTGGACACCACCACCCGGCGGCTGTCGGTCTCAGATACCTGTGAAGTGTTACTCAGTGATACGGTTGGTTTTATCGCCAAGCTGCCCCATAATCTGGTGGAGGCCTTTGCGGCAACACTGGAGGAATTGCAGTACGCGGATCTGCTTCTGCATGTGATCGATTCCTCTGACCCGGAGCGGGAAAACCATATGGCGGTGGTGGAGAAGCTGGTTTCTGAGCTGGCCCCTCAGGGCTGCCCTGTGATCGAGGTTTACAACAAGGCGGATTTGGTGGAACCCCGGGATATTCCCGTGGGAGAGAATAAGATCGGCATTTCCGCCTCCGGGAATATGAATCTGGCGGCACTTTTGGAGCTGGTGGAAAAGAATTTGGACACCGGTGTGGCACGGGTGACCATGTTCCTGCCCTACAGCTCCGCAGGTGAGGTGGACCGACTCCACCGGGAGGCCAAGGTGTTCTCTACAGAGTATGAGAACGACGGCATTCGGGTGGATGTGGCCCTGAACCGGGAGCTGCAGGGCCGGTATCGGGCGTTTATTTGTTAGTATAGGCAAAGAGAAGCACCGGGCGGAAGCTCCTTCGCTAAGGAGCTTAGGCGCTACCGCGCCATACATAAACTCGTGAATTTTCGCAACAAAACTTTTTGTTTTGCGTCTTATATATTGAGGACATATTTATGACAGAATACTATCTCCCCACGGGCTACGCCCAGTCGGAGTTTGTAGAAAAAAAGTCCCGCTTTATCTCTCAGATATGGCAAATCTCCACGGAGGAGGAAGCCAGAGAGAAGATCGAGCAGGTGAAAAAACAATACCATGATGCACGGCACAACTGCTGGTGCTATCTCCTGCGGGATGGGACCCTCCGTTATTCTGATGATGGGGAACCCCAGGGAACAGCGGGACAGCCCATGCTGGAGGTGTTCACCCGGGAGGGCATCGTGGATGCGGTCTGCGTGGTGACACGATACTTCGGCGGCATCCTTATGGGCACCGGTGGATTGGCTCGGGCTTATTCCAAAGGGGCAAAGGACGCCCTAGTAGCTTCCGGCGTCAGCGTGGAACGACTCTGGGACCGCATTTTGGTCCAGTGTCCCTATGGTCAGTATGAACGGCTCAGGGTGGAAACCGAAAAAATGGGCGGTGTCATTGAGGATACGGACTTTGGTGCGGATGTGCTTTTGACGGTGCTGACCCCGGAGCTTGTTACAGAAGAATACTTGTTACGACTTATTGAACTCACAGGCGGAAAGGTGCAGGGGGAAAAGCTGGATCGGATTTTCCGGGCGTTCCCCACAGACAGATTTTAATTCCGGAGGTAGATGCCATGACCATTCGTGAGGAATTGGAACGGGATGAATATAACGTCCTGGCACCGTGGGCAGCGAAGGCCCGGGATACCAAGGGGCGGCTGCGGCCTGAAGAGGAAAACGACGTCCGTACCTGCTACCAGCGGGATGTGGATCGAATCGTTTACTCCAAGTCCTTCCGCCGCTTAAAGCATAAGACCCAGGTGTTTTTGCAGCCGGAGGGGGATCACTACCGCACCCGGCTGACCCATACCCTGGAGGTCATGCGGATTTCCCGCACCATTGCCAGAGCGTTAAAGCTCAACGAGGATTTGACAGAGGCCATGGCTTTTGGGCACGACCTGGGCCACACCCCCTTCGGTCACGCCGGGGAAAAGGCCCTGACAGACATCACCGGAAAGCCCTTTAACCACAACGAGCAGTCCCTTCGGGTGGTGGATGTGCTGGAAAAGGATGGGGAGGGCCTGAACCTCTGCTACGAGACCCGCATGGGTATTCTGGGACATACGGGAGATTACATCCCGGAGACTTTGGAGGGCCAGATCATCCGTCTGGCGGACCGCATTGCGTATATCAACCACGATATTGATGACGCAAGGCGGGCGGGCATTCTGGAAAATAAGGATATCCCTAAGGATATATCCGACATCCTGGGCCAAACCAATTCCCGCCGCATCAACACCCTGGTGCAAGATATCATTGAGCATTCCAGGGGGAAGGAGCATATTGAGCGGGACCCGGCGGTGGCGGACGCCATGGAGCGGCTTCGGGACTTTATGTTTGAGCGGGTCTATCGAAACCCGGTTGCCAAGGGTGAGGAATCCAAGGCCCGGGATATCATTGGTATGCTCTACGACTACTATATGAAGCACCCCGGAGAAATCCCGGCGGACTTTCAGCCTCAGTTGGACTTTGACGGCATCGAACGGACG
>CAZEPQ010000026.1:0-12328 GCA_964514175.1 uncultured Oscillospiraceae bacterium | reverse complement strand
GCGACTATATTGCCGGCATGACCGATAAATACGCAGTATATAAATTTAGCGAGATATTTGTTCCCACGGCATGGCAGGTACGTGGATAAAGAAAAATGCATAATTTCCTGGAATTTTGGAAATCATGGAAAGGAGGTACAGGCAAATGGCATTTCCCGAGGCTTTTTTGGAAGAAGTAAATGAGAAAAACCCCATTGAGGATGTGGTGGGCTCCTATGTGAATCTTACCCGCCGGGGCAGCAATATGTTCGGCCTGTGCCCCTTCCACAACGAAAAGACGGCCTCCTTCTCCGTGGCGCCGGAAAAGAGCATCTACTACTGCTTTGGCTGCCATAAGGGTGGCGGCGTGGTGAACTTCATCATGGAGATCGAGGGTATGGACTATCCCGATTCCGTTCGCTTCCTGGCGAAACGTGCCGGGATTCCCATTCCGGAGGAGGATGCCAAACAGGCCTCCAATCTGCGCCGGAAGGAACGGCTCTGGGAGCTGTGCCGGGATGCGGCAAGATTTTACCACAACACCTTGAAGAGCACGGAGGGACAGGCGGGACTGCAATACCTTTTAAGCCGTGGTCTGACGCCCAAAACCATTAAGACCTTCGGCCTGGGCTTTGCCCCCAATAGTTGGGACGGCCTGAAAAAGGCCATGCTGGAGAAGGGTTATACGGTGCAGGATTTGCAGGATGCGGGCCTCGTTCGCAGCAAGACCAAGCAGAAAAAGGACGAAAACGGTCAGGTGGTGGAATACCTCAGCACCTATGACTGGTTCCGCAATCGGGTCATGTTCCCTATCATTGACGTTCGGGGCAACGTGATCGGCTTCGGCGGACGGGTCATGGACGGCTCGGAGCCGAAATACCTCAACTCCCCGGAGAGTATGATCTTCAACAAGCGCAAAAACCTCTTTGCACTGAATGTGGCAAAGAAGACGAAAATGGAGATGCTGGTGCTGACAGAGGGGTATATGGATACCATCGCCATGCACCAGTACGGCTTTGACTGTGCCGTGGCCTCCCTGGGTACCAGCTTGACCCAGGAGCAGGCGGGAATGCTCTCCAAATATACAAAACAGATGGTCCTGTGTTACGATGGCGACCAGGCGGGGCAGAATGCCGCCAAGCGAGCCATCAGCATCCTGGAACCTACGGGTGTCTCCGTCCGTGTCCTGCGGATGGAAGGGGCCAAGGACCCGGATGAATACCTGAAGAAATTCGGAGCAGAGCGGTTTAAAAAGCTGCTGGGCCAGTCGGAAAACCAGGCGGCATATCAGCTTGAGACCATTCGGCGTAAATTTGACCTGAATTCCGACGATGGAAAGGTGGAGTTTCTGAAGGAAGCTGCCACGCTGATCTCATCTATGAGCAGTTCCGTGGAGCGGGAGGTCTACAGCACCCGGGCGGCAGAAATGGCCGGGGTGAAGGCCGACGCCGTGAAATTGGAGGTCAGCCGGGCATATAGGCGGCGCATAGCAGCCCAGAAGAAAAGAGAGGAACAGAAGAATCTGTCCCCCGCGAAGCAGGCCCAGCCCACAGCCATGAAGCGAAACTATGAAAATACCAAGTCCGCCATGGCGGAGGAGGGGCTGCTGGCGCTGCTGTTCCTGGAGCCAAATCTGATGGACAGTGTGGGAAGCTTGAAAGCGGAGCAGTTCTCCGATGAGGTTTTGAGCAAGACCTTTAGCTGGCTCAGAAGCCGTTGGGATGAAGGGCTGAATATTTCTGTAGGTGCTATGAGCGAGGGTTTCAGCTCCGAGGAAATTTCACATATCACAAGCATTACACAAAAACGGGAAGGCGTGGTCAACGAACAGGCATTGCGGGACTACATAGCGGTGATCCAATCGGAAGCAGAAAAACGGGGAAGCCGAGATCTGATGGCGGCACTGAATCGCCGTCGAGACAAAAAAGGGTATGGAGGATGATAGCATGAGCAAGACCTCTCAGAACAAAGCGGATAACAAGGCATTGCGCGAGGCGCAGAACAAGCTCATTGAGCAGGCCAAGGCCAACGGCAAGCTGACCATGGATGAGTTGGTGGATACCATGGCGCCCCTGGGCGCGAATATGGAACAGTTGGAAGCCACTTATAATACCCTCTCGGCTGCGGGAATCGAGGTGGAAGTGCCGGACGATGATCTCCCACTGGAGGATGCCTCTCCCAGCCTGGAAGAACTGAGTCAGATTCAGGAGGAACTGGATGGTGAAGACAGTTCTACCGGCGATGCGGATCTGTCCTCCGATGAATTTGCCACCTCCGATCCGGTGCGGATGTATCTGCGGGAGATCGGCAAGGTGCCCCTGCTGACCCCGGAGCAGGAACAGGAGATCGCTGTGCGAATTGCCAATGGTGACCCCAAGGCTGCCGTGGAAATGACGGAAGCCAACCTGCGGCTGGTGGTGTCCATTGCCAAGCGTTATGTGGGCCGCGGTATGCAACTTCTGGATCTGATTCAGGAGGGCAATTTGGGCCTGCTGAAGGCTGTGGAAAAGTATGACTACACCAAGGGCTTTAAGTTCTCTACCTATGCGACCTGGTGGGTCCGTCAGGCCATTACCAGAGCGTTGGCGGATCAAGCACGAACCATCCGGATTCCCGTACACATGGTGGAGACTATGAATAAGCTGACCCAGGCATCCCGAAAGCTCCAGCAGGAACTGGGCCGTGAACCTACTCTGGACGAGCTTTCTGAGGTAATGAAAATGTCCCCCGAGCGCATTAACGAGATCCGTCAGATGTGTATGGAGCCTGTCTCTCTGGAGTCTCCTGTAGGCGAAGAGGATGATAGCCATTTGGGTGATTTTATCGAGGACGATACCGGTTCTCAGCCTGCCGAGGCAGTTTCTCAGGCCATGCTGCGGCAGCAGCTTATGGAAATTCTCGACACCCTCTCCGAGCGAGAGGCCAAGGTGCTTCGGCTCCGCTATGGTCTGGATGATGGCCGTCCCCGGACGCTGGAGGAAGTGGGCAGGGAATTTAATGTGACCCGGGAGCGGGTACGGCAGATCGAAGCCAAGGCTCTTCGGAAGATCCGTAACCCCAACCGTTCCAGCAAATTAAGGGATTTCCTCAATTAAATAGTCTAGACCGCCGGCATATCAGTAATGCCGGCGGTCCTCTTTGTATGTGGGTGATCAATGTGTATAGGCGAAGGCTTTGATGGGGTCGATGTATTCTTCCAAATCACGGAAGGTGATGCATCGGCCACCGTTAGCATAGATGGCCTTGATCTGATCCTCGAAGGGCATGGGCTCCGGCATCATGCCGCCTACCACTTCATGTTTTACCATCAGCAGGATCTTGCCACCCTCGGTGGCGTCGATCAGTGTTTTGAAATCCTGGGGACACATGGCTGCCACATTGGGGACGATCATGGGGGTGTCCAGATAGGGATCGTAGGGGGCAGTGCCCAGGAGCTCCCGTTCGGTGCCCTTTAGCTCACCGCGACCCCAGCGATAGCCCTCGGCACGGAGAATGTATTCCATGTGCTTGGTGCAGCCGCCGCCGGGATAGCCAAAGGAGATGGGCTTGGGAATGCCGTATTCCTCGCAACGGCGGTCAATGCCTCGAATTTCTTCCAGAATCTCTTCATCGCTCATGGTGTAGAGATTTACGGGATGATGCCAGGAGTGGTTTGCGATTTCGTGCCCACGGTCAGAAAGCTCCTTGATTTGCTCCCAAGTCATAAAACGGGTCTTATCCTCAAAGCCGGGGCCACCGCCCATGGGATGCTCCATCTCTGTGGTGAAGAGTATGGCTTTGCCGCCATACTTCTCCAGCACCGGGCAGGCAACTTCGTAGTGGTCAATGGTGGAATCATCGAAGGTCATAAGAACCAGACCTCTGGGGATGGGCTTTTTTACGGGATCGGAGGCCTTCATGGCGGCGTCCAGCTCTTCGAATGTAAAGCCTAGCTGCCTCATCATGGCATCGTTGTTGACGGATGCGCCGGAGAGCAGGGTGGTTATAACATTGGTTAGCTCCTGATTCATGCCCGGAGGGCCTCCCATGGGCATTCCGCTGGGTTCTCTGGGACCGCCCGGACCGCCCGGTCCACCGGGGCCATCGGGACCACCGGGTCCACCGGGACCCATTTCTATTTCGGGGTACAATTCCGGCAGCATCCCACGGAAGGCTTTCAGTGCCTCATAGCGTGCGGGCTCCAGGGAGCGCTTTTTCATGTTGTACTGCTGCAGTGCTTTGCAAAGTTCCAAAGCTGTCATAATTACCACCCTTTCTTTATATGTTTTCGGGATAATTCACATTGAAGAGTTTTTCGTATTCCCCTTCGGGGTACTTTACGCCGTATTTCTCCTCCAGCTCTCTGCTGCCAAAGACCCAGCGGAAATCACCGTCATAGTGTTCATAGGGCTCGGGGTCCATGGGGAAGGGGGCGGGGATCTCGTCATAGCGGTAAGGCCTAAAGTAGTAAGAGGGGCGACGATTGGGATGCTCATAGCCACCGTTGGGCTGACCCTTCATGGTGTTGACGGAATCCTTGTACCAGTCGGTGTAGAAGTCGCTGCGGATGGAACGGAACCATTTGAAGTGCCAGATTTTCCACTCTCCGGTTTCGGGATTTCGGATAAAGTCGATGCCGTATTTACCCCAGCACCAGAAGGACTTTGCTTCGTCTGCCATGATTCCCGCGGGCATGGTCTCAAAGCCTGCGCTCATCCAGGTGGCTTTTGCGGTCTTGCAGTCTCCCGCAACCTGAATACAGGGGGAGCAGAGGGTGTGGAAGAAGATACCGCCCCGGAGATCATCACCGGTTTGGCTTTCCCAGAAGCCCTTGACGGCGTCATAGCCGAAGAAGCAGCCCCAGTCGGAGACATCAGCGGAGATATCATCCCGCCAGTCAGCGAAACACTCGATACTTCTGGCAATGTAGGCAGGATTCAGATGGACAGCTTCATAGTGGGCCATACACTGCTGGATCTCATTGACAGCCTTTTGTCGTTCAAGCTCCAACTTGAGAACGTCGATTTCTTTTCTCAGGATTTCTAAATCAGTCATTTGATTTCCTCCTTACAGATGCGATACATCAATACATGCAATTTTTGTGCCAAAATGCAAATGAAGCGCACATCTGACGGTTGGCATGAAACTTGCATACATAGTTTTAAAATTCAACACTGAAAGGAGATATTATCATGGATGAAAAAGCATTGCTTGCAAAAATCGAGGCTCTGGAGAAGGAGGTAAACCGTCTGTCCAAGCATACCGATGCGGTGGAGGTTCAGAACCTTATGAGCCGCTACATTTTCTATATGGAAAACGGAAAGATTGGTGAGGTTTGGGATGATCTCTGGTCCCATACCAATCCTGATGTTCGGGTAGAGATCATGGACTCTGGTGCCTACATCGGCCAGGAGCATGTGAAGCGGGTCTGGTACACCATGAGCCGCCGGGTGGATACCAACGGAAATCCTGTTGAAACCAGCAGCGCTGGTCAGATGTCCAATACCAATACGGACCGAGCTTTTTTGCTGCTGATGCTGACCATATCCTCTCCCATGATCGAGATCAGCGAGGACGGCACCCATGCCTGGGGGCAGTGGCACATCTTCGGACCCCATACCAACCGTGTCTTTGATCCCGAGAGCAAGATGAAGAAGGATACTGCCTTCTGGATCGCCGGCAAATATGACAACGAGTTTGTGAAGGAAAACGGCGAATGGAAAATCCTGAAGCTCCGTCCCATTTGTTGGCTCCGTACTCCCTATCATAAGGACTTCCTGGAGTGCCCCGATTGCAGGAGAACGCCTTCTCCCTACTGGCCCCCGGATGAGCCTGCGCGCATCTCTTCCTTTAATCCCGACGAGGGCAACAACCCCGACAAGTGGGGCCCCATGCCTCACGAGCATATTGTGCATAAATAAGAGGGATAGGTAGTACCACGCCTTATTTTCTGGCACATGTGTAATTTGCGATGAATCTGTGAGGTGGCATCAAGCAGTAACAGGAAATATAATATCAGGGTGTGTCGTAGTCCTGCGATACACCCATTTTTTCGTGTCGGAAATCTGCACAATTATGGAGGGAATCTCTTGCATAAGGATGGGGAACATGATATTCTGAAATAAAAATATTTCAGTTTGGTACAGAGCTTGCAAGAGGCCTGATACATGTGAGGTGAAACCCATGCGATTAGAACTGAATATAAAGACGATGCCTACGGTTTCGCCGCAGATGATCCTGTCTATGACCATGCTGCAATATTCTGCCCAGGAGCTGGAGGAATACCTGAAAGAGCTTTCCTATGAGAACCCGCTGATGGAGCTACAGGAGCATTCTCAGCCGGAGAAAAGGGATTTTGAGGAATGGCTTAGATGGCTGAAAAACGGAGATCGGCAGAACCGAAGCTACTACGGAGATAAAGATCAATGGAGGCCGGAGGCAGTCGACGGAAGTTGGCGGCAGGAACAGTTGTCCCAGCACTTAAAGCAGCAGATCATGCTTTTGGACATCACAAAGCAGCTTCGATATGCCATGGAGGTGATCGTGGAGCTGCTTACCCCCAGAGGCTATTTTGACGGTACACTGGAAGAGGTTGCGGAGCTTGCCCTCTGTGATACGGATACTGCGGCACAGGCACTGGAGGGGGTCAAGGCCCTTTCACCGCCGGGGATAGGGGCAAAGGACGTTCGGGAGTGCCTTCTTTTGCAGCTTATGAGAAAGGATAAACGTGACACTGTGGCGGAACGCCTTGTGGCGCAGCAGTTTGAGCATTTGGCGAGCTGGCCCAGTCAGCGGCTGGCGGCGGCTGTAGGGGCAACGAAAAATCAGGTGGATGTGGCCCGAAAGCGAATCGCCTCCCTCAATCCATATCCGGGGGATGGCTTCGCTGCCCGCGACAGCGTGCTGTATGTGAAACCGGATCTTTGCGTTTTGGAAGGGGAGCGTGGCCTTTCTGTGGAGGTCTGCCAGGATGCGGTTTCTGGAGTGTACATCAATTCTGAATACCTTAAAATGTTGGAGTCGGAACAGGACCCGGAGGTGCAGAAGTACCTTCGGAAGAAGCTGGGGGAATTGGAGCAGGTAATAAAAAACCTGCGAAATCGAAAATCCACCATGCTGCAATGTGCCGAAATCATTCTTTCACGGCAGGAAGCTTTCTTCCGGGGTGGCGGTCTGGTTCCCATGACCCTGCGGGATGTGGCGGATGAAATGGGTGTCCATGAGTCCACGGTGAGCCGTACAGTTCGGGGGAAGTATATCCAGTGCAGCCGGGGGCTTTATGAAATGGCCCACTTTTTTACAAGAGACGCGGGACAAAACATTGGCGTCAGTCGGGAGCAAATCAAGGCAGGACTGATGGAACTCATTGCCCGGGAGGACCCGGAAAAGCCCATGAGCGATGAAAAGCTGGTGGCACAATTGGCCCAAGAAAACATCATTTTGTCCCGGAGAACTGTGGCGAAATATCGCATGGAGCTGGGGATACTTTCTGCATCAGCCAGAAAGGTGCAAAAGAATGTCCGAAAAACGGACGTGTATGAAAATCGTACAAAAACTCTTTTGGAGGAATGAATATGACAGAAGCGTTCCATATTCCAAAATTGAAAACCGACGAAGGCAGCCTGCTGGTGAATAATCTGTTGGAGGCCACGGTGGATGCGGCGGCGCTGCTGGACCGGGAACTGAAGGTGATCTATCTGACGGAGGGGTTCACCCAGCTTACGGGACAAAGGCAGAAGGACTATGTGGGCAGCCCTGTGACGGAACTAAAAGTGGGGGATATTACCCACATTTGGCAGGTCCTGAAAACAGGTCAGCGGCGCATGGGTGCTACCATGCAAATCGGCGGGCAAAACCTGATGGTGAATCTGGTGCCTGTGATTTGGGAAGGGGAGGTCACTGGTGTGGTGCTGCTGATCCCCTTCCGCAGCATGGCGGTGTTGAAACGGGCCATTGAGGAACAGGAACGGCTGTATCCTACCGCAAGCCCGGTTCCCAAGCCCAGAGGGGTCTATAGCTTCTCGGACTATGTGGGTGACAGCCCGGAGATCTTAAATCTCATAGAGCAGTGCCATCGCATTGCCCATTCTCCCCATCCGGTTCTTTTGGTGGGAGAGACCGGCGTTGGCAAGGAAGTGTTGTCCGGTGGCATCTATCGGGAATACTGCGGAGGCAGGAATCTGCCCTATATCCGCATCAACTGCTCTGCCATTCCCCGGGAACTGCTGGAATCGGAGCTTTTTGGTCACGAGAAGGGGGCTTTTACCGGCGCGAATTCCGTGCAGAAGGGCAAGTTTGAGCAGGCCGCAGGGGGTGTATTGCTGCTGGACGAGATCGGTGAAATGGATCTAAGCCTACAGAGCAAGCTGCTCCGTGTTTTGGAGGAGCGGGAGTTTGAGCGCATTGGCGGCACCAAGGTAATTCCCCTGACGGCAAAGATCATTGCCTCTACCAATGAGAATATCAAGCAGATGGCGGCGGAAAAGCGGTTCCGCATGGACCTCTATTATCGCCTGAACACCTTTGAGATCCAAGTGCCGCCCCTTCGGGCCCACAAGTCGGATATTCCAAAGCTCATCGAGCATTTTTGTAGGCAGGATGAGCTGGAACTGGAGTTTACAGAGGACGCCATGAATATGCTGTTCCACTATAGCTGGCCCGGAAACGTCCGGGAACTGCGGAACGTGCTGAATCGGCTCTATTTCCTCTATCCCAATACCGTCATTGATCAGAAACACATCTATGACGCCACAGGCGAGATGTTTCATCTGGTGAAGCTGGAGGAATATCGGGGCATAGATGCCCCCATGCCCCCACCCACCATGGCCCAGGTCCGTTATGACGGGGAAGGAAATCAGGTGGAGCAGGGGACGCCGCCGGAGACAACTGATGTCCGGGAAAAGAAACCAAGCCGGGGGAAGAGCTTGCAGGAAGTGGAGCGGGAACATATTCTTATGACGCTGGAAAACTCGGACACCTGTTCCCAGGCGGCAAAGACCCTGGGCATTAGCCGCTCCACCCTCTACGACAAGATGAAGAAATACGGCATCAGTCCCTGATTGGCATAAACCTTGCAAGAACATTGGTGAATAAAGGAGGAAATACCATGGGAATTTTACTGAAAAACGCAGTTCTACTGGACGCAAATTATGATAACGAACCCCTGGACGTGCTGGTGGAGGGGCGGGAGATCAAGGCCATCGGCAAGGATCTGTCTGCTGAGACGGAGATCGACCTGTCCGGCTACACCCTTCTGCCCGGATTTATCGACGCCCACATCCATGTCGCCACCAAAGAAGGCTTTTTCCCGGATGAGGCACTGCTGGCGTGGGCAGAAAACGGTGTCACTACCGTTCGTGAGCTGGGCATGCTTTCCACCATGCCAATGGATCAGTACGCCCAGTGGATCCGGGAGCAGAATGCCAGGCCCGAAACTACCCGCCTCATTGCCACCGGCAAATACATCGACATTGCGGGAGGCTATGGCTGCGGTCCCGAACCCAGTAAGGTCGTGGGTAATGTGGTGGAGGATATTGCGGGAGCTGAGACCATGGTGGAAAAGGCCCATGCTCTGGGCTTCCCCGGCATTAAGATCGGCATTTCCGATGGCATGGCGGGAGCACCCCGCATGAGCGGAGAGATGATCGCTGCCATAGGCACCAAGTGCAAGGAATTGGGGATGTTCTCTGCCTGCCATATCGGCAAGGCTGCCACTCTGGAGGAAATGGTGGACGGCGGTATCGGTGAAGCGGGCCATACCCCCGGCGATGTAATGCCCCAGGAGCTTATTGAGAAAATGGTCAGCCTGGGTGTTCCCATGGATACCACCATTGGTGATCCTGACAAGGCCATGGAGCCCCCTCCGGGAATGGACTTCCCCGGCGGCCCTGGTGGTCCCGGTAGTCCTGGAGGCCCCGGTGGACCTGGTGGTCCCGGAGGTCCTATGGGTATGATGATGGACCCGGAAAAGATGGCCCAGGAAAAGAAAGCGCAGAATAAAAATATGTGCGAGAACTTAAAACGCTTCTACGATGCCGGCGGCAAGATCGTTCTGGGCACAGACCTGATCCACAGCAGGGATTTTAAGAAGGATGCGGTCATTCCCACCATTGAGATGAAGCAACTGGTAAAGGTCGGGGTCCCCTTTAAGGAGGCCATCAAGGCAGGTACCATCTCCGCTGCCCAGGTTGTGGGAACGGATAAGGAAGAGGGCACTATTGAGGTGGGCAAGCTGGCAAATCTGATCGCCGTCAAGGGTAGAGTGGAGGAGGATTTTGAGGCTCTGAAGGATGTCAAACTGGTCATGCACTATGGAACTGTGATCAAAAACCTGTGCTGAAGGAGGAACTTCCAATGAAATATACCGTACTTAGCCCCTGGGCAGAGGTGGACCAGTCCCAGCTTTATGGACTCAGTCCCAGAATGGACACCCTGAACGGCAAGACCATCGGCATGTTTGCTGACTTTATGAAGGTCGCCACCTATATGCTTCAGGTGGTGGAGAAGCATATTCTTCAAAAATACCCGGAAGCAAAATTCTCCTACTATGAATATACCACCGAGACCACCGATATTGCCAAGGATCAGAATGCCAAAGAGAGCTTTGAAAATTGGATTTCCGGTGTGGATTGCTGCCTTGCGTTCTACGGTGCGGTGCCCTCCAGTTCCCTGTTCCTGGGCTACAATGCGGCCTATATGGAAAAGCTGGGAAAGCCCACCGTTATGGCTGTGGTTCCCCGGACCTACTCTGCGGGCATCCGGGGGGTAAAGGCCCGCTGCGTGCCCGGACTTCGGGTAATCTCCTATATGCCGGATGTGCTGGATATCTTCGGACGCTCCGATCTGGAACAGACTGAGAAAAATATGGGCCCCGGCGCCGCTGCCTTTGCGGAGGAACTGATGGCGGGATTGACCGAGTCTCTGACAGAGGAAGAACAGCATCCCACTCCCGCCAGTCAGGAATTGGCCACCGGTACCTTTACCGGCACCCTGAATGAGATTTCCGACAAGTTTTACTCCTACGGCTGGACCAACGGCACGCCCATCAATATGCCCACCCGGGAGGCAGTGGAAGAGATGCTTTTGGGAACCGACCTGCCCAGAGATCATGTGGTGGCGAAAATCCCGCCCATGATGGGCATTGCGACGGTGGAGAAGATTGCCATCAACGCCTGTATGGCAGGCTGCCTGCCCATCTATATGCCGGTGCTGATCGCTGCGGTGGAGGCCTCCATGGATCCCAAAATCTATTGGGAGGGCTGGTGCTGCAGTCAAAGTACCTGGGGCCCTGTTATCACCCTTTCCGGCAAGGTTGCAAAGGATATCGGTTTCAATACGGCAGATCATGCGCTGACGCCCGCCTTCCGTGCCAATACCACCATTGCCCGGGCCTTCGGCTATATTATGATGAACATTGGCGGTGTCCGTCCCGGTGTGGAGGATCTCTCCGAAATGGGCCATGAGTTCCGCTATGGCTATTGCATGGGCGAGAACATGGATGCGTCTCCCTGGCCTTCCCTCCATGTGGATTTCGGATACGATGAGGAAGATTCCGCAGTTACCATGTTTTGGCCCCAGGAACACCGTGTCAGCACATGTACCACTGTGCCTGCGGTGTTAAATGCTCTGTGCAAAATGGACCCCTATGGGTGGGATCCGGGCATGGCGGTGATTCTGACGCCTAAGTGTGCCAAGATGATGGCGGATGCAGGCTGGACCAAGGACCGCATTCTCCGTTACGCCGTGGAATATGCCCGGAAGCCCGCAAAGGACGTGGATATTGGCTGGCTGATTATGAACAATCATCTGCCTAAAACCGTGGATCTGCCTGTGGATATGGAAGCCTCCACCAGAACCTTTTGGTCCGATGAACACATGTTCCTGATGGTGGCAGGCGGTCATGCGGGCTGCATGGTGACGGTACTGGGCGGCGGCGGAGACCATGGTGGCCCCTCCTGCCGGAAGATCCATCTGCCTGAAAACTGGGACGAGCTGGTGAAGAAATACGCCGTGGGAAAGCCGGATTATCTGGCATACTAAGGATGTGGCCGAAGTTTTATGAAGCGAAGCCCTGACGTAGCCTGTGCCCACAAATGCGGTCAGCTCAAAAACTGGTTTGAAATGACCACACATAGATGCTAATCAAAGAGCCGCTGCGGTTCTCCGCAGCGGCTCAAAATCTTTATTATCAGCAAACACCTTGGGCCAGCATTGCATCGCAGACCTTCTGGAAACCTGCAATGTTGGCGCCGGCCTGAATATCGCCGGCCATGCCGTACTTGGCGGCAGCCTCGGCGCAGGCGGTGTAGATGGATTCCATGATTCCCTGAAGCTTCTGGTCCACTTCCTCAAAGGTCCAGGAAAGACGCTC
>CAZEPQ010000025.1:0-18007 GCA_964514175.1 uncultured Oscillospiraceae bacterium | reverse complement strand
ATGAAGTATTCTCTGGTCACCCGTGATCTGATCGCCGATTCCACCGAGGCCATGGCCATCGCCCATCAGTTTGACGCTCTGGTTATGATCCCCAACTGTGATAAGAACGTGCCCGGTCTGCTGATGGCGGCTGCCCGTATCAACGTGCCCACCATTTTTGTCTCCGGTGGTCCTATGCTCTCCGGCAGACTGCAGAACGGCAAGCGCACCTGCCTTAGCCATATGTTTGAGGCAGTGGGTGCTTATCACGCAGGCACCATGGACGAAAATGGTGTTGACGAATATGTGGAAAACGCCTGCCCCACCTGCGGAAGCTGCTCCGGCATGTATACCGCCAACTCCATGAACTGCCTCACTGAGGCCATCGGTATGGCCCTTAGCGGCAACGGTACCATTCCCGCAGTCTATTCCGCCCGTATCCGTCTTGCAAAGCAGGCCGGTATGAAGGTCATGGAGCTGCTGGAAAAGAATATCCGTCCCAGAGATATTATGACTGCCGCTGCTTTCCACAATGCTGAGACCGTGGACATGGCCCTGGGCTGCTCCACCAACACCATGCTGCATCTGCCCGCCATTGCCCATGAGGCCGGCGTGGAACTGGATCTGGATATGTCCAACGAGATCTCCGCCAAGACCCCCAACCTGTGTCATCTGGCTCCCGCTGGCGAAACCTACATGGAAGATCTGGATCAGGCAGGTGGTGTTTGGGCGGTTATGAAGGAGCTGACCAAGAAGGGACTTCTGGACACTTCCGTTATGACTGCCACCGGAAAGACTCTGGGAGAAAATCTGGAGGGCGTTGTGAATCTGGACGAAAACTTGATCCGCCCCATCGACAATCCCTATTCCGAAAACGGTGGTATCGCTGTTCTGAAGGGCAATCTGGCGAAGGACGGCTGTGTTGTCAAGCAGTCTGCGGTTGCGCCTGAAATGATGCAGCACGAAGGTCCCGCCCGTGTGTTTGATTCTGAGGAAGAGGCCATCGAGGCCATCTATGCCCAGAAGATCAAGGCCGGTGACGTGGTTGTCATCCGCTACGAAGGCCCCAGAGGCGGCCCTGGTATGCGTGAAATGCTGAACCCCACCTCTGCAATCTGCGGCATGGGCCTGGGAGAAAGCGTCGCTCTGATTACCGATGGTCGTTTCTCCGGCGCAACCCGTGGTGCTGCCATTGGTCATGTTTCCCCCGAGGCAGCCGACGGTGGTATCATTGCGCTGGTGGAAGAGGGCGATATTATTTCCATTGATATTCCTGCCTGTAAGATCGAGCTGAAGGTCTCCGATGAAGAGCTGGAAGCCCGCCGTGCAAAGTGGGTCTGCCCCGAACCTAAGGTGAAGACCGGTTATCTTGCAAGATATGCAAAGCTGGTTTCCTCCGCTGATAAGGGTGCAATTCTTCGCGTATAATTTACTTGCCCGCCGCATCAGCGGCGGGCATTTTCATAATGAATTTTCGGTTGACGCAGGTTTTTTCGCAGGATATAATACATAAAAATGCTAAAATGGTGATGTTATGTCTGAATATCAGATTCGGGAAAATATTCCCCAATATATCGAGGAATTAAGGGCGTGGCTTGAAAACCAGGATAATGTACCGCTTGAGGAAATGTCCGCGTTTTTCACTGTGCGGATCACGGACTATGAGGAACATATGCAGCTTTGGGCGGAGGGCTATCGCCATATCGCACGACTGATTCCCAAAGAGGCGAAAAATCTTCTGGATCTTGGCTGCGGAACTGGCCTTGAGCTGGATGAGATCCTTGCACTGCAGCCAGAGCTTTCCGTTACCGGGGTGGATCTTTCTCAGGCCATGCTGGAAAAACTGGAGGAGAAGCATCCGGGGGTCGATTTGATCTGCGGCGATTATTTTCAGGTGGAATTGGGTAAGGATTGCTACGACTGCGCCGTATCCTTTGAATCACTCCATCATTTTTTGCCGGAGAAAAAGCAGGGGCTTTATCAAAAACTTTTTGAGGCTCTGAAACCCGGTGGGGAGTTCCTGCTGGTGGACTATCTGGCGGCCTGTCAGGAGGAGGAAGACCTGATGATGGATTTCTGCTGGCGAAAGCGCCGGGAGCAGGGTATTCCGGAGGAGCAGTTTGTCCATTTTGATACCCCCCTTACCGTGGAGCATGAGATGGATTTGCTTAAAAATGCCGGATTTTCTCAGGTGGAATGGCTGTGTGCCATTGAAGGGGCAAGTTTCCTTCGCTGTAAGAAGTAAAAGGGGAGAAATAGAATGAAATTGATGATTGCGTCGGATCTTCATGGATCTGCCTTCTATACGGAAAAGCTGCTGAATGCCATGGAAGAACAGAGGCCGGATAGGCTTTTGCTTTTGGGAGATCTACTGTATCATGGGCCAAGAAATGATCTTCCCCGGGGCTATGAGCCGAAAAAAGTCATTTCCCTGCTCAATGGGGTGAAGGAAAAGCTGCTGTGCGTTCGGGGAAACTGCGAGGCAGAGGTGGACCAGATGGTGCTGGATTTCCCTGTTCTATCTGAATACGCTGTCTTGTTTGTGGATGGGATCACCATTTATGCTATCCACGGACACAAGCATATGGATCTGCCCTTTGTTCCCGGTGATCTGGTTCTTTCGGGACACACCCATGTGCCCGCTCTGAAGGAAGAAAAGGGAATTTTCTATGGGAATCCCGGTTCTGTTTCCATTCCCAAGGAAAACTCTGTGCGGGGCTATCTGATTTTTGAAAATGGCGTCCTGAGTCACCATAGATTGGAAGAAGGAATGACACTGAAACCGCTTCACATTTTTAAAACCATGTGATATAATATGAAAAACGCAATGCGGAGGCATTTCTATGGAAGAGATCCTGAAAATTAAAGAGCTTATGGAGCAGGACCGACCTATGGGGTGGGAGAACCTGCCGGATATCGACCTGTATATGGATCAGGTGGTGGGCTATTTGCCACGTCAGACCGTTGGCGGCAAGGCTCCGGCCATTACCTCTGCGATGATCAATAACTATGTGAAGGATGGCCTGCTGCCCCGTGCCTGCGGAAAGCGGTATCATAAAGAGCATCTTGTGTATCTGACCGCCATTGGACTTCTCAAAAACGTTCTGACGGTGAAGGATATGAAGCTGCTGCTGGACAGTGAGATCCACGAGGGAGAAGAAGAACAATTTTATTCCCATTTTCTCGGTCGTGTGGACGAGGCCTTCTCCGGGGTCAGTCTGGGCGTGGATGAAGCCCTGGAGGAAGAGGATCTGGCGGAGGCCGCCATGACCTTGGCGCTGGCTTCCTGTGCCGCAAAGACCGCCTGCGAGCATCTTCTGGCAGTGATCCGTTCCAAGCATCCCGAGGAAGATCCCAAGGTGAAAAAGGAAAAGGAAAAAGAAGCCGCAAAAAAGGCCAAGGCCGAGCAGAAAGCCAAGGAAAAGGCCGAAAAAGCAGAGAAAACCGAATAAACCATTTTGCCCTTCTGTCATAAGGCAGAAGGGCTGCTTTTTTTCGCTTTGATTAGGCTGAATATCCAGTATAGGTCCTCTTTTTTCAGTGCGCCGGTGAAAAGGATCAGAAGAAGATAAATTCCGAGGAAAAGCACTCCCGGCAGAACCGTTCCCATCAGCGTGATGTTTCCTGGTGTTTTATTCCACAGAAGTAGCAGTGAAAGGGCGCAGCAGATGGTGGCTTTGATCGTTGCGTGGAAACTGGGCAGGTAGCCCGTTACTATGATCAGCCGCCGTATGCTGAGAAAGAAGTTGATTGCATGGGTCACAGTGAAGGAAAACAGGTATCCGCCGATGCCGTATTCGGGCAGCAGGAAAAAGAGAATTACCACATCCAAAAAGGATGTGAGGGTATTGTATCTGACGGTATGGATCTGCTGAGACAGGCCCTTGAGCATTCCGTCCACAATGGCGTCAACATACAGCATAATGATCAGTGGGGCAAAAATGCGGATATAAACCCCGGCTTCCCGGCTCCGAAACAGCAGATATCCGATCTCTTCTCCTATCAGCAGCCCCAGTCCTGCGGTAGCCACGGCAAATAGCATGGTAAGCCGTAAACACTTGTCCGCCAGAAATATGGTTCGTTCCTGCTGCTGTTTTGCCCGACATCGTGCCATTTCTGGTACTAGAAGGTCGCTGAGAGAGTACAGGATCACCGATGGAAAGGTGATGACTGGAAACACCATGCCGCAGATGGTGCCGTAGGAGGCCAATGCGGCATCTCCTACGGATACATTCTTTCTCAGCCTCATGGGCACAATGATGTTCTCGATGGCATTAAGTCCGTTTTTTAGGATATCATTAAACCCTAATGGTACGGTAAGAGTCAGAAGACGCCGCATCATGGGCCAAAAGGGCAGGGTGGAGATGCCGGTAATTGTTTTTTTATATCTTCTCAGAAGAAGGAGAAAGCTAAAAAAGGTGGCCAGGGTAGAACCCAGGAAAATTTGCGTGCAGGGGTCCAGTCCCAGGAATTCCGTTTTAATTCCCAGGACTACCAAAAGAATTGACAGGAGCCGTTCAAAAAATTCCAGACCCACCAGCTCTGTGATCCGTCCTGCGGCGGTGTAGTAGCCGCTGAAAACGCTCCATAGCACGGTGATGGGCAGGGAGACGGCAAAGATACGCAGGGGCAGAGCTGCGGAGGCGTCACCGATCCAGAGACGGGCAAACAGGTCTGCCAGGACAAAGAGACCGAATCCAATAATTAGACTTAAAATTACACCGTAGACGCAGCAGCATCGAATGGCAGTCCGCACGCCCTCGGGACGATCTTTTCCGGCTTCCTCCGCCGCAAGGCAGGTGGCGGCGATGCGAACACCTCCGGAGGCCAGCACCGCGGCAAAACCACCCACGGTCATTATGAGCTGCATTCGGCCCAATCCGGCAGCCCCCATGACTCCGGATATGTAAATCTGGAATATCATCTGCACCAGCCTCAAGCCCAGAGAACCGGCCGTCAGCATCATAGCACCATAAAACATGGAATTTCTTTGGGTAAACCCGTTTGGCATGTCCCACACCTCCGGTTAAAGGTATGCGGAATTGGGATGGAATATGAAAAAGTGCTTGACATTGACGTTGCGTAAACCTATATAATACGCATAGAGGCCTCAATTTTATATAATTGGAGGAAGGAATATGGAACTTTATACTGCGGGACAACTGGCAGAACTGGCGGGTGTAACGTCCAGAACCATTCGATATTATGATCAGAGGGGGCTTTTGCGCCCGGTGGATTACTCTGAGGGTGGTTATCGGCTCTATGATAAGGAAGCACTATTGAAATTACAGCGTATTCTTATGCTGAAATTTGCTGGGCTTTCTTTGGAGGAAATTCAGAGCACCCTGCTTTTAGAGGAAGGACAGTCCTTTTTGGAAGTGTTGGAGGATCAGCGACAGATCCTTGTTCAGAAGAAGGATCAGCTTGAAGAAATCATATTGCTGCTGGAGAACATTCAGGAGCAGAATGGTGAGAATCTTGACAGCCTCGTGACGATGATGAAGCTCATTAAAAGCGTCAATCATTCCGGCAGAACATATCGCTTTTTGGAAGCGCACGGAGAAAGAAATCTGTATCCATTTGAATTCGATCAATTGTTGCTTACAGAGGATATGAAGGTGTTGGACGCGGGCTGCGGCTTCGGACTGCTTTGGAGATTTGGCTGGAACCGTATTCCCCGAGGGGTTCAAGTAACCATGATGGATGTATATTCCGGTGTATTGGAGCAGTTTGGACAGTTTTATGATGAAAATGCCGGAAAGCTCTCTGCGGAAACGGAATTTCTGTTGCTGAATCAGAATATAGAGGATGGAGAACTGACGGAAAAGTATGACCGTATTGTGCTTGCTTTTACATATAAGTATCTCAAATCCCCGGAAGAAACTTTGAACAAATTCAGCGACGCGTTAAATCCCGGGGGCTTTTTGATGGTGGTTCAGGGAACGGGGGATATCGTGGAGGAATATGACGAGCTTTATTATGCGTTTTCGGGTGAGTATTGCCTGAAGGCCCGTCGGGAGCAGCTTCGGCGGAATCAGGAGATGCTTAAAGATAAGCTGCAAACTAAGTTTGACAGGGTGGAAGAGATCATTTTTGAGAATGTATTGGAATTTGATCGTCCTTTGGAGCTGTATCGTTTTCTGATGGATTCCTATGAGGAATTGAAAACGGAACTGAAAAAGTCGGGAATTGGATTTGTGAATTTCCTGCGTAAGTATGTGGAGCAGCAGGGGACGGTAAAACTGCACAGCCGGGTCATGATTTATCGGTGTTATAAGAACTAAGGTGTGCTTATGAATGATAGAGTATATTTGGATTTAAGTAATTTTATCTTTGTTGAGGATGAACTTAAAAAAGCTGATGCAATCTTAATTCCTGGGTCGTCAAAATGGCAGATTACAGAACGGGCGGCAGAACTGTACCGAAAAGGATATAGTGAATTGGTGATTCCTGCAGGGAAGTTTTCTTCAAAAAATGGACGATTTGCGTGTGAAAATATACGCGGAAGTCAGTATGATGGCGAATATCAATATGAATATGAATTTTGCAGACATATTTTGATGGAAAACGGAGTCCCGGAGGAACGGATTTTATGCGAGAAATTATCGACGAATACATTTGAAAATGCATTATTTACCAAACAACTTTTGGATAGTTGTGATATGCAAGTTGCGTCTGTAATCGTCTGTTGTCAGGCGTATCATGCACGGCGTGTCCTTATGACTTATGGACATGTGTTTCCCGGTGTACGCGTTATGATTGCCCCTGTGGAGACAAAAGGAATCACAAAAGATAGCTGGGTTGAGAAGCCTGAAAGCAGAAGAATTGTATTGGGTGAAGTTGAAAAAATCGGAAAGTATTTTAAAAAGTATTATATGGAGGAAAAAGCATGCAAATTCATTGCGTTTCATAAGGTTCATTTTACGGTCATTGATGAAGGAAAGTACCCCATATAAATTGCGCCGCTGCGAGCTTGCAGCGGCGTTTTGTATGATTATATACTTAACTTATGATAAACAATATTTTGTCCATGATGATCTCCTTAGAAAATCAAGCTCCCCGAAAATCAGGGAGCTTGATATAAATTTTAGGCACCGGCTTTTTCCTTCTTGTTGGCAAGGACCTGAAGGACCACCACCAGAGCCAGCAGCGCAAAGCCGACGACGTCGGTGGAAATACCGGGCACCAGCATCAGCAGACCGCCGATGATGCAGCACACACGGGCCAGAGGACCAACAGGACGGATGATGAAGCCTTCCAGACCGGCTGCAATGCCGAAGATGCCGAGAACGGAAGTGCAGGAGTTGAGGATCACGTCCACTACGGTGGCGTCGATCATCAACAGGCTGGGGTTCAGGGCAAAGACGTAGGGAACTACGAATGCGGCAATGGCCAGCTTGGTTGCGGTGAGGGCAGTCTTCATGGGATTGGACTGCGCGATAGCGGAGCCTGCATAAGCTGCCAAGGCAACGGGAGGCGTAATATCTGCCACGATGCCGAAGTAGAATACAAAGAAGTGGGCTGCCATATTGGGGATGCCCATCTGAATCAGAATGGGGGCACAGGTGGAAGCCATGATGCAGTAGTTTGCGGTGGTGGGAACACCCATGCCAAGGACGATGCAGCACAGCATGGTCAGGAACAGAGCCAGGAACAGCTCGCATCCATCCCAGGAGATGCCGATGCCGGTGAGCATGTAGTAAACAGCATGGGTGGCGATCAGCACAGCCAGGATCACAACGGAAGCAACGATGCTGAGAGCAAGGGAAGCCTTCGCGTTCTTAATAAACCGATCCAGAATGGGCTTGATGATAAAGAAAGCCAGGATGGAAAGGATCAGCGCAATGAACACAGAGACGGCGTAATAGTTGCTGGTGAGGGAAATGATACCGGAAATAAGCTGGGAAGCAAGTCCGGTCATGGTGATACAACCGGCAATGATACCAGCCACGCCGCAGGCTGCAATTACGGAAACACAGCTCTTACCGCCGTTTGCCAGAGCATCCGCAAACTTGGCGGGAGGCATAACAGCGCCCTTGAAGAACATGCTGGCGAGTACGCCCAGAAGACCAACGATCAGAGCGATGTTCAGCGCCACCACAGGCAGGGGGGCGAAGAGATAAACCAGCAGGCATACACAGCCGATGAGCGCAGGAATGGGAGCCTTACGCATGTTGCAGGCACCAATTGCAAAGAGGATTGCGATTGCGGCGGAGAAGGCCAGGGTCTTGGTGTTGCTGGATACCAGATAGATCAGGATGATCAGGGGCAGCAGCAAATAGGTTTCCTTGATCAGATCCTTAACTCTGGGGAGCTGGTCACGGGAAATACCCTTCAAGCCGATCTTCTTTGCTTCCAGATGGACACAGATGAAAATGCCCAGGAAGTAAAGAACTGCGGGAAGAATGGCACATACGATGATGTTGGAATAGGGAACACCCACATAGTCTGCCATCAGGAAGGCGGCAGCGCCCATGATGGGGGGCATGATCTGTCCGCCGGTGGAAGCGGCAGCCTCAACCGCAGCGGCAAACTCAGGCTTATAGCCCAGACGCTTCATCATGGGGATGGTGACGGAGCCGGAACCAACGGTATTGCCGACGGAAGAACCGGAAACCATGCCTTCCAGTGCGGAGGCGATGACGGCAACCTTTGCGGGGCCGCCGGAAGCAGCGCCTGCGATGGTGTTTGCGAAATCAATGAAGAAGTCCGCAATGCCGGTACGCTCCAGGAATGCGCCAAAGAGGATAAATACCACAATAAACTTTGCACAGACATTGATGGGCGTTGCCAGAATGCCGGTGGTGGTATAGAACAGGCGGTATACCAGCGTGGTGATGGCATCGAAGCCCAGGCCGTTCTTTATGGCATAGTAATAAAGGGCGTAGACAATGAAGAAGGCGGCTACGCAGAGAATGGGCAGACCCACACTGCGGCGGCACAGCTCCAAAAGGGCCAGAATACCGATGAGACCTATGACGACCTCATAGTTATAGATGGTGGGCAGACGCATGATCAGTTCCTCAGCGTTGAAGCAGAAATAGAAATAAGCGCCGGCGCCCAGGACCATAAACAGAATGTCGTACCAGGGCATATGATTGACCTTCTGGTTGCCTTTTTTCAGGGGGAACACCAAGAAGCCCATGATGATGGCAAGGCCCACAAAGGAAGTAAGACGAACCTGGTCGTACCAGGTGGCAAACAGGGTCACATACAGGCAGAACAGGGAGAAGAAAATCTGGATGCCCATAACGACCTTTTTGGGGACGCCTTCCCAGATTCTTACGTTGGATTCACGGTCATATTTTTTCATAACCGCGTCAATATCAGGTGTAAAATCCTGCGGTTCATCAATTGGAGCGGTTTCTAATACGACTTCGGCTGCCTCATCAACAGTTTTTTCTTTTTCTAGAGACATGAAATTGGACACCTCCGGGAAATTAAAATATATCTAAAAAATGCATCTTCTGGCGACACCGATCCGGTGCCGCCAGAAGTACTGATTCCAGATAATTGCTGGGATTATTCAGCAGTTGCTACGGTAACGCCATTCTCGGAGAAGTACTTGGCAGCACCGGCATGGAAGGGAACTGCGATGCCATCGGTGGCGAAGGTCAGATCCAGTTCAGCGCCCTTAGCGTGAAGTTCAGCGATTTCGGCAGCGTTATCAAAGATGATGCTGGTGATGGCATAAGCTACATCCTCGGGGAGGTCAGCACGGCAAACCAGGGTAGCCTTTACGGTGATGGTGGTAGCGTCCTGATCAAAGCCTGCATAGGTGCCAGCGGGGATGGTGTAGGATGCGTAGTAGGGGCAAGTGTCCAGCAGCTTCTGCATATGCTCGTCATCAATGGAAATCAGGTTGATGGAGGTGGAGGAAGCCAGCTCAGTAACAGCAGTGGTGGGCGCGCCTGCACACAGGAAAGCAGCGTCGATCTTGCCGTCCTTCAGACTGTCGGTGGAGTCACCGAAGGACTGATAGACAGGGTTGATGTCGTCCAGAGTCATGTCGTAAGCAGCCAGAACGTCGATGGTATTGTAGTAAGTACCGGAGCCAACGTCGCCGATGCAGACGGATTTGCCCTTCAGGTCAGCAACGGAGGTGATGGTGGGGTCAACGGTGACGATCTGAACGGTCTCAGCATACAGAGCGCCGAGAACACGGAAATCAGTCAGAGCGCCGGACTCAGCAAAGCTGTTGGTGCCCTGGTATGCATACGCCATAACGTCGGACTGAACGGTAGCAAGCTGATAGATGTTGTCAGCCATGGAAACCAGGTTGTCCTTAGAGCCGCCAGTGGCGACGGTGGAAATGCTGACGCCGGACTTCTGGCCGATTACAGTGCCGAGAACGCCGCCGAAAGCATAGTAGGTGCCGGACTCGCCGCCGGTGCCCATGGTGAGGGAAGCGGTAACGCCGGAGAAGTCAGCAGCAGCCTCTTCCTCAGCGGGAGCAGCTTCTTCAGCGGCAGCGGAGACAGCCTCGGAAGCGGGAGCAGTCTCTTCCGCAATGGAAGGAGCGGAGCCGCAGCCGGAGAGCATACCCAGAACCATGATCATGGCCAGGAGCAGTGCGATAATCTTTTTCATAAATGTTTCCTCCTAAAATAGAACATTTTATTTATGGCGATATTATACATTACCATTTAGTGAATTGCAAGAGTAAAGTGATGACTTGCAAAAAAATATCTGAATTTTCTTTCTTTTTAGATGATTGGGGAGAAATTATGAATGGGTCTTGTCATTTGATTCATTCAAATTCGGTTTCATTCGGGGAAATATTCACCCGGAGGGGATACTGATTGGATGCCGGGGAAATTGTCTTGACTTTTTTTGAATGCGTGAGTATAATAATACGGCAATAGATTTCGGGGTGTGGCGAAGCTTGGTATCGCGCATGGTTCGGGTCCATGAGGCCGCGGGTTCGAATCCCGCCACTCCGACCAAAGTTGGCCCATTTTAGGGGGCGGATCAGAGATAATAGAGAATATAGAATAGATGATAGATATTACCGTGGTTGATGGGTGTTCTGTGTGCTATTCTCTATTCTTTATTATCTCTTCTTTTTTTACTTCGGCGATTTTTGTTGTTTCGGTGGTGTAGTTTATGAATGAAAAGAAACAGCTTTGGGCACAAAGGCGCAGACGTGTGTCTGAGATCATCGAGGCAGGCTCCACAGATGATTGGCTCAATCGTGGTTACAGCATTGTCAGTACGATTTTTGTGCTGATCAACGTGGTTGTGACGGTTCTGTATACTTTCGATCGTATGGAACTGGAGTATGGCAATCTGCTGTTAACACTGGAAGCGATAACCGTGGCGTTCTTTGCATTAGACTACTTCTTGCGGGTCTGGACCGCATCTGCTACTTATCCGGGGCTTTCAGAATTTAAGGCCATCCGCAAATATGCGCTTTCTTTTACCGGTGTCATTGATCTGCTTTCTTTCCTTCCGTACTATCTTCCGATTTTCTTCCCTGCTGGTGCGGCAGTGTTCCGCATGTTCCGGGTGATACGAATTTTCCGTATTTTCCAGATCAATGCCTATTATAATTCACTGAATGTGATTACGGAGGTTATTGCCAGTAAGCGGCAGCAGCTTATGTCCTCTGTGTTTATTATTCTGGTGCTGATGGTTGGTTCTAGCCTTTGCATGTACAGTTTGGAGCATGAGGCCCAGCCGGAGGTGTTTTCCAATGCTTTTTCCGGTATCTGGTGGTCTGTTTCCACCCTTTTGACCGTTGGCTACGGAGATATTTATCCCATTACCACATTGGGTAAGGTGTTCAGTATTGTAATTACATTCCTGGGTGTCGGTATGGTTGCGATTCCTACCGGTATTATTTCGGCAGGCTTTGTAGATCAGTATTCCCGACTTAAGCGCATCAGCGAGTATGGTTATGAGGAAGACATACATTTCATCAAAGTGCAGCTCCAGAGAAAAGACAACTGGGTTGGCCAAAAGATCATGGAACTGCAGCTTCCCCACGGAGTGATCGTTGCCATGATCCGCCGGGGCAGAGAAAACATCGTCCCCAGAGGCGATACGGTGCTGCGGAACAACGATACCCTGATTATTGGCGCTGAAGCATTGAAGGATGATAAGCATATTGACCTGAAGGAAATCGTCCTTTTGAAGCACAATCCCTGGAACGGGCAGATGATCCGGGATCTGGATATTTCCCGGCAAACCATTATTGTCATGGTGAAGCGCAACGGTACCATGCTGGTCCCCAATGGCTCACTGGTGCTGATGGAGGGCGACTGCGTGGTTATGTATAGCCAGGAGCGCATTTCCAATGCAAATACCATCGAAATTTAATAATTACGTTCACATTCTGTAACAGGTAAACGTATGATCGTGACCCTTTTGTCCAATGAAATCCGCCTCCGAATCGGGAGGCGGATTTTGTAATATGGTTTATTTTATGTAGGACACGGCTTCTTCCGCGGCCAGATAACCGGAGTTCATTGCCCAGCAGAAGGAGGAGAACAGGGGGCCGTACTCCGTGCCCATCCAGTTGGAAGCCACATCTCCGGTGGCATAAAGTCCGGGGATAGGCTGCTGTTCCGGGGTAATAACCTGAATGTTTTCGTTGACGGAGACACCGCCCATGGTCACATCGAATTTCCGATAAAGCTTCAGTGCGTACCAGGGGCCGTTGCCAAGGGACTTGAGATGATCCGGAGCTTTGTAGAATTCATCATCATGGCCCTTTTCACAGAACAGTTCGTAATCTGCCACGGTCTTTTTGAGCACCTGCGGCGCGCAGCCAATCTGTTCGGCAAGCTCCGAAAGGGTTTGTCCCTTTAAAATCTTACCATCTTCAACTTCTTGCTTGATATCCGAAAGGAACTCTTCCCAGGTGGGGCTGCGGTCATCGAACCAGACCTTTGCCAGAACTTCCTGGAATAGCGCTTCCTTCCGATCCTCGGTGAAGAGATAATAACCGATGCCCTGGGGCTGCATATCCATAACCAGTGCGCCTCTGGAGGTGTCATCCTCGGCAATAAATCGTTTGCCCTGGCCTCCAACAATGATACCGCTGGCACACTGGGAAAGAAGCTGCATGCTGTAGGTTCCCGGTACATGATTCATGGCATCCAGACCTACGCTGATATTTCTGCCCACTTCCGCACCGATTTCCTCTGCCATGGTAATGCCGTCTCCGGTGGTGGAGGAAAGACAGTAATGGGAGAAATAGTTGTCTGTGGAGAAGTACAGGGGCAGGAAGCGGCGAAGCATTTCAGGATTGGCACCAAAGCCGCCGGAGGAGAGGATCACAGCTTTTGCGCTGATACGGTAGCTTTTGTCCTGTCCATCCGCCAGAACGCCGGTTACACAGCCCTCGGTTTTCAGGAGCTTTTGTACCTTGGTGGACAGCAGGATCTGAATGCCAAGGGGCTCAAGCTGTTTCTTGAACAGTTCGATGATGGCGGTGCCGGTATTGCCGGGGCCGAAGGAGGGGTGATTCAGGGGGCCGGGATCGAGACGCTGCTTCAAAGTAACCACAGCATCCATCAAATACTTAGTGTTTTCCGTATCGAAGCCCATGGATACCAGCCAGTCGTAGAATTTACCCGCATTGTTGATATATCTGCGGATCAAATTGGTATTTAAGGTGTAACCGTGTTTAGTAAGGTTGGTTTTGATATATTCCTCCCGCTTATCGGGCAGTCCCGCAGCCTGGTGGATGCTGGAGTTGGTGGCTAAGAGTCCGCCTGCAAGATTGCTGTTGCCGCCGAAGGTGTCCAGCTTTTCCACAACAATGACCTTTGCACCCAACTGCGCCGCCCGAACTGCTGCGGAAAGACCGGAACCACCGCCGCCTACCACTACGATATCGCAGGAGAGAGTTTCTTCCGGGCCGCCGGGGTAGCCCAGTTCATAACGATCATATTTTTCATACATGCCAAGCAATTTGCTCACGTTGATCCCTCGTTTCCGGTTGTTTTAGTTATCTATTTCATCTTACCTTGAAGCCGAAGGCTTGTCAAATATGAAAAACATAACTGGGCCTACAAAATGCAACATTCGGCTTTTCCTTGACCTTGGGGAATAATGGGCTTATAATATACAGAAAAGACACAAGAATGGAGGAATTTCCATGCTGATTGCATGTCCTGAGTGTGCAAAGCAGGTTTCTGATAAGGCTGCTGCTTGCCCCAACTGCGGGTATCCTGTGGAAGAAATGATGAAGCGGTATCAGGTTTTTCCCTATGATCCTGAAAAAATGGTGGGAAAGACCCCTGCCGATGACGCTGCCATTGAGGTGGCGATGGATTTTTATGGAGACCTGTTGGCTTCCGGTGATGGCCGTGTCTGGAACGATGGCGGTCAGGTGGTTGCCGAATATAAATATAAGTAAGGAATTATTGGTATGACTGATTTGATCAATCGCATTCTCCCGAAAGTGCAGAAGCCTGCCCGATATACCGGCGGCGAATATAACGAGATCATCAAGGATAAATCTCAGGTGGAGATCCGTGTGGCCTTTTGCTTCCCGGATACCTATGAGATTGGCATGTCTAATTTGGGCATGCGAATCCTGTATGGCATTATGAATAATATGGAAGGGGTCTGGTGCGAGCGCATGTTTGCCCCCTGGGGCGACATGGAGGAGGAGATGCGGAAAGCAAATCTGCCCCTCTGGGCCCTTGAGAGCCATGATCCCATGGAGGACTTTGATCTGATCGCTTTCTCCATTGGCTATGAGATGGCCTATTCCAACGTACTTAATATGCTGGAGCTGGGCAGAATTCCACTGAGAGCCAAGGACAGGGGAGATGATCTGAGGCACATGGTCTTTGCCGGCGGTACCAGTGTGTACAATGCAGAGCCTATGGCGGATTTTCTCGACTTTTGCGCCATTGGCGAGGGCGAGGAACTGGATGTAGAAATCATCGAGTGCTATCGGGACGCAAAGCGGCGAGGGCTTACCCGCAAGGAGTTTTTGAAGGAAGTTTCTAAAATTCCGGGCGTTTATGTGCCCTCCTTCTATGAGCATACTTATGATGAGGATGGAACCATCAAGGAGATCATTCCCCTGGAGGGTGCCCCAGAGATCGTTACCAAACGGATCGTTCAGGATATGGATGCGGCCTATTTCCCCACGGAGACCATCGTACCCTCCACTCAGATCATCCATGACCGGACTGTTTTGGAGTTGTTCCGTGGCTGTATTCGAGGCTGCCGCTTCTGTCAGGCGGGCTTCTGCTATCGTCCCGTTCGTCCCAAGAGTCCCGATCGGCTCTACGAGCTGGCGGTGAAGAGTCTTGAAAACTCCGGCTATGATGAAATGACCCTGTCCAGCCTGTCCACCTCTGACTACAAAAAGCTGGGGGAATTTGCGGATAAAATGCTGGATTACTGTATCCCCAGAGGTATCAACCTGAGCCTTCCTTCGCTTCGTGCGGATAACTTCTCTGTGGAACTGATGGAAAAGGTTCAGAAGGTTCGGAAAAGCGGCCTGACCTTTGCGCCGGAGGCGGGAACCCAGCGGCTCCGTGACGCCATTAACAAGAATGTGACCGAAGAGGATATTCTTCGGTCCTGTGCCACCGCCTTTGCAGGTGGCTGGAGCAAGGTGAAGCTGTATTTCATGCTTGGTCTTCCCACAGAGACCGATGAAGACGTGATTGCTATTGCGGAGCTCGCCAACAAGGTATGGAAGGTGTGGCGTGAAAATACCCCCAATCGGGCCAGAGGCGTCACCATCACCATTTCCACCGCCTTCTTTGTACCGAAGAACGGTACGCCCTTCCAGTGGGAGGCGCAGATCACCCCGGAAGAATATCTCCGCCGGTGCAGACTGCTCAAGGAGCATATTATCGGCAAGAGTATACATTATAATTACCATCAGTCTGACCTTAGCATGCTGGAAGCAGTGCTTTGCCGGGGAGACCGAAAGCTCTGTGACGTGATCCTCAAGGCCCATGAAAAGGGCTGCAAAATGGATGGCTGGACAGACTACTTCCAGATGGACAAGTGGATGGAAGCCTTCCGGGAATGCGGTGTTGACCCGGTGTGGTACGCCCAGCGGGAAAGGGACAAGGATGAAAAGTTCCCCTGGGAGACTGTATCCATCGGCATCCCCAAGAAATTCTTCTGGCGGGAGCGTGAGGCGGCCTATCGGTCCCAGATCACGCCGGACTGTCGGAAGCAATGTACCGGCTGCGGTGCAAATCTCCTTTACACGGGAGGGCCCTGCGATGAATAGACTTCTTTTTGAAAAGACGGGGAAAGCGATCTATATTTCCCACCTGGATACCATGGCTATGTTTCCGCGGATCTTCCTGCGAGCGGGATTGCATGTGAAGTTTACCCAGGGTATGAGCCCCCATGCCTATGTGTCCATTCCACTGCCCCTTTCCGTTGGCGTCAGCAGTCAGTGTGAAATTCTGGATTTTACCCTGATCGAAGAGGATGTGCCCATGGAAAAGCTGCCAGATATGCTCAATCCCTATTTCCCTGCCGGTATTCGTGTGATAAAAGCCTATGACAGTGATCAGAAGGCAAAGAATATCAAATACCTTCATTATAACATTCGTCTTGAGTACGATGAGGGAATTGACGAAGCAGGGGAGCAGAAGCTGAAGGACTTTTTCACTGAGCCCTCAATTATGGTTGAGAAGAAGACTAAGAAGGGCATGGTGGAGACAGACATCAAGCCCATGATCCAAAGTCTCAGTGTTTCCAGAATATCTTCTCAGGAACTTGAGATTTCCACGGTGCTGTGCGCTCAGAATCCTGCCCTGAATCCCCAGTACTTGATCGCTGCCTTGGAGCGGCATTTGCCGCAATATGTCCCTGATTTCTATAAGGCTCACAGACTGGAACTTTATGATACGGACATGTGTGTTTTTCGATGAAATAGTTTACAAAAAACTGCGGATTTTCCGCAGTTTTTTGCGTAAACTTACGAAATGTGAAATTTTTCTTGCAGAAAATTATATAGCGTGTTATGATTGAGCGGCGAAAAAGAAAAGAGGTTGTTTTATTGTGGAATTGTATTTAATTTCTCTGGCTGTTGCTATGATCGGCGGCCTTCTCATGTCCCGTCTAGCAAAGAAAATTAACCTTCCCGCAGTTACCGCTTATCTGGTGGCTGGTCTGCTCCTTGGGCCCTTCTGTATCGGTGCTTTTGGCATCGAGGGCATCGGCTTCCAGTCCCTTGAGCAGTTGGAAGGCATGAGTATTCTCACCCAGCTTGCGTTGGGCTTCATTGCTTTCATCATTGGCAATGAGTTCCGCCTGGGACAGCTCAAAACCATGGGCCGTCAGGCCATCACCGTTGGTATTCTGCAGGCTGTTGCAACCACCGTTCTGGTTGATATTGCATTGATTTCCCTGCATTTCATCAAGCCTGATGTGATCTCTCTCCCTGCAGCCATTACGTTGGGCGCCATTGCTTCCGCAACCGCTCCCGCCGCAACCTTGATGGTTGTCAAGCAGTATAAGGCCGATGGTCCTCTTACCAAGCTGCTGCTGCTGGTTGTTGCCATTGACGATGCAGTGGGTCTGATGCTGTTCTCCGCCTCCTTCGGCATTGCAAAGGCTCTTGAGCAGGGAAGTGTCAGCATTACCGGCATTGTTCTGGAACCCATCATTGAAATTGTTTTGTCTCTGGTACTGGGTTCGTTCATGGGTTGGCTTCTGAACCTTGTGGAGCGTTTCTTCCACTCTCGCAGCAAGCGTATGGCCATCTCTGTTGCTTTTGTTATGCTGACGGTTGGCCTTTCCATGCTGGAGTTCACCGTGGGCGGTGTGCATTGCGGTTTCTCCCTGCTGCTTGTCTGCATGATGACCGGTACTGTGTTCTGCAATATCTGCGAGACCTCCGAAGAGCTGATGGACCGTGTGGATCGTTGGACCACACCTCTGAATATTCTGTTCTTTGTGCTCTCCGGTGCGGAACTGGATCTGAATGTTCTGGTGAATCCCTTGGTTCTGCTGGTTGGTGTGGTTTACATCATCTTCCGTTCTCTGGGCAAGTATTTTGGCGCATATGGAAGCTGCAAGCTGTCCA
>CAZEPQ010000024.1:0-18043 GCA_964514175.1 uncultured Oscillospiraceae bacterium | reverse complement strand
CCCGCTTCCAGCGTTATGTATTGGATCTTGCGGAAGAAAAAAATATCCCCGTCCAGACATCTGTACGAGAAGGCGGAGGCAATAATGCCTCCGTTATCAATACTGCCCTTTTGGGGGTTCCTGCCGTGGTGGCAGGGGTTCCGGTAAGATATATCCACTCCATGCATTGCATGACTTCCCTCTTTGATTTTGAGGCTTCGGTGGATATGGTGGTAGCAATGCTTGAAAACTTAACACCGGAGACGATTCGGGGATTTTAAAATATTGGATTTAAATTTAAACATCTTCCCTCATTTTGAGCCTAAGATGATAAAAAAGAAATGACCCTTGACTGTCTAATCTGCTTCGAAAACAGTCAAGGGTCATTTCTGTGAATTCTTGATATCTAACATCATTGGTTACCTCGCATTTCTACAGATTTTTTGGTCCTGATCCCGGCCACTTCCGCACAATTCAAATCATTTTGAGCTTCTTCAATATTTTGGAGAAGATTATAAATATATAAAAAACGGAAGATTTACATGGGACTCAATTCCTGATAATCGGCTTAATTAAATTTTAAGCCTTCGGATTTACCTGTACATCGGTATCACCCTTTCTGGCTATAATTTAACACCAGAAATGCATTTTGACAAGATGCAATATTGTACAAATCGCACAACATCATATTGTTAAAAACACAGATTTGCCAGGAATATATACAAAAACTCTTGTACAGCAGAGTATCATTTGATAGAATGAATACGTTGGGCAATTTAGTTAACCCACCTTGGCTTGGCCATGGGGGGCATTGTTACTAAAAAATCATTTTCTAAAAAAAGCTTCAAAATATCCAAATCCGACTTCTGGAGCATATCAATGTCCATCTCAACATCCAAGTGCCGCGCCACGGCATGAAAATGATGTTGATAGCTTTCTATCGTCTTTTCTTTCAGCCCTTTCGCTCTTCTGGAAATGATGAAATCCTGAAAGGTTTCCTCGATTGTTGCCCCTGTTTTCAGCTTGATTTTTGCCATTTTACCTGACCCCTTGAATTTCAGATTTTGAGCCAAAATTCAAGCGCACAGCAAATCCTTCCAAAAACAAAGAAAAACCTTGAAACCACTTGGATTTCAAGGTTTTTGGTGGAGATAAGCGGGATCGAACCGCTGACCTCTTGAATGCCATTCAAGCGCTCTCCCAGCTGAGCTATACCCCCGTGTTCAATTGACGAAGATTATTATAGCATCTTTCGTCATTTTGTCAAGCGTTATTTTTAATTTCTTATGAGATTTTTCATAAAATCCAGTTGTCAGAAAAAGGTCCCGATTCGTAGGCAAAATTTTGTGTAAACGAACCATATATATTTTGTCGTTTGTCTGTTATACTACATTTAAGAAACAATGTGAGGCGACCTTTTATGGAACAATGGTATAACACCGACACCTATTACATTACTTCCGCGGATACGGATGCAGCCTATCACTATAAGGCATCCGCAATATTTATTTTAATACAGAAGGTCCTCAGCGAACACGCAAGAAATCTGGAGCTAAACCGGGACTGCATCATTGAAAAATATAACTGCTGCTGGATGGCACTTCGGACCCAGCTCAAGCTATATCGTCCCATGATCTGGGCCGAAACCGTCACAGCAAAGAGTGTGATTCGGAAGCCCACCGGCAAACGGATTTATTGGGACTGCTTTATGTATGTTGGCAAAGAATTGGTGGCGGAGGCTACCACGGTTTGGGTCATGGTAAATCTAGCTACAAAGAAAACCCGCGTTCTTGAGGGACTGCCGGAGTTCCCTACTCAGGATCCAGAAGGTGCCAGGGCGGGCACTTTGACCCGAATCGAATTTCCTGAAAAAATGGAGCTTCACGACCGGCGAAAGCTATACTACTCCGACACAGATGTAAACGGACATCTGAACAACACCAGATACATCGATCTGGCCTGCGATGCCGCCGAGCTGAACATGAGACCCCATGGCGTATTTCTGGAGGAAATACTGATTAGCTATGTGGGCGAATGCTTTGCGGGCGAGACCATCACCCTGTTCCGCGGCAAAGAGGACGGTTACCTCTATATTCACGGTGTAGGGCCCGACAATTCAGATCGATTTGATGTAAAAATCAAAATGAGTTCCGACGAGGGACTGTAAAAAAAGTGTCACACCGCCCATTAGCAGTGTGACACTTTTTTACTCAAAATTTGCGGTAAGAATACGGTCATTGTCCAGTCTCTTACCTGCGCTGACGGAGAACCGCTTCAGCAAATCATCCACTGTCATATGCTTCCGTTCCTCGCCGCCCACATCCAGTACAATACGACCGGAATCCATCATCAGAGTACGGCTGCCTAGGTCCAGAGCCTGAGACATATTATGAGTGATCATAAGACAGGTGATCTTCCGTTCCTCCACCACATTTTTCGTGATCTCCAGCACCTTATCCGCAGTACCGGGATCCAGAGCGGCGGTATGTTCGTCCAGCAGCAGCAGCTTTGGGGTAACCATAGTTGCCATCAGCAGCGTGAGCGCCTGACGCTGACCACCGGAAAGAAGACCAACAGGATTTTTCATCCGATCCTCCAGGCCCATGCCCAACTGAGACAGCATCTCCCGGAACATTTCACGCTCCGACTTCTTGATTCGGCTGAAGAAGGCAAATTTCGCACGGGACTGACGCAAATAAGCAATTGCCAGGTTTTCTTCGATGGTCATATTTGGCGCGGTCCCCTTCATGGGGTCCTGGAACAGATGACCGATCATCTGGCTACGGTGGTATTCCTTCATAAAGGTGATATCCTGACCGTCCAGCGCAATAGCGCCTTCGTCCGTAATATGATTGCCCGCAATGGCACCGAACAGGGTGGACTTACCAGCACCGTTGGAGCCTACGATGGTAACAAATTCGCCTTTATCTAGGTGCAGGGACACATCATCCAGAGCCTTTTTCTCATTCACTGTCCCTGCATTAAAGGTCAGGGAAATATGATCAATCTTTAGCATCTGGCACCTCCCCGGCGAGAAGCCTTATTTTTTTGTTTCAGGATGTAAGTTTTCAGTGCAGGAGAACCAATGGCAATGGCAACGATCAGGGCAGAAACCAGCTTCATGCATTCCGCAGGCACATTGAGCCGCAGGGCAATTGCCACGATTAGACGATACAGACAGGAACCCAGGATGGCGCCCAGCATTTTACGCATCATACCGCCTTTTCCCACGATAGTCTGACCGATAATCAGAGAAGCCAAGGCAATGGTCACCATACCGGTACCAAGGTTGATATCACAGCTCTTCTGATACTGCGCAAGGACTGCGCCAGAAAGGGCAGTCAGAGCTCCGGAAATACATAGGCCAACGGTAATGGTAAACGCGGGGTTCACAGAAGAAGCCTTGATCATATCCGGGCTGTCACCGGTGGCACGGATGGAAAGACCCAGCCGGGTTTTCAAGAAAAATACAAGCAGAAATCCAACGAGCAGCACAATGGCAGCCGCAAGGATCAGCTTGTACCAGTCCCCCACCACTAGTCCCAAGGTATTCTTTGCCATGGTGAAAATATTATCTGCTTTAAAAATGCTGAGGGTGGAGGAAAAGCCCATCACCGCCAGATTCACCGTATAAAGTCCGGTATTGACAATAATACCAGCCAGAATACTTTCTACACCCAAACGGGTCTGCAAAAATGCCGTAACATAACCGGACAGCACACCCGCAAGCATGGCGACAAACAGCGCTAAAATGGGATGGCCCATCAGTGTAACCTGACAGCAGACTGCACAGCCAAGGGTAAAGCAGCCATCGGTGGAAAGATCGGCAATATTTAATATCGTATAGCTCAGAAACAGCGCCAGGGCCACCAGCGCATAAATACAGCCCAATTCAAGGGCTGTCTGCGCTGTACTTACGGTAAAAATGGATGATAGTGACAAGATGTTTCCTCCTCTTTGAGGTAGGGGCGGGTCTCCCCGCCCCTCATTATTATAATATGTTGATTATTCAAAGCTCTCCATGGTGGTGGTTTCCTTCAGCTCTTCCACCATACCATTGAATGCGCTGTAATCCAGGCCAATGGCCTCAGCAGTTTCGGTATTTACCATTGCGATACCGCTGGACATGATCTGAACAGCCGTCTCAGCAGGATTTGCGCCGTTCACCAGAATATCAACCACCATATCAGCAGTAGCGGTACCCAAGGTCACATAGTTGACACCGTAGCCACAGAAGGCACCGTTGAGAGCAAAGGAGTCGGCCCCGGCATAGTGGGGGATCTTTGCGTCCAGGAACTTTTCATAGATGGCCAGTTCAGCGGTCATGACCGTATTATCGGTGGGGGTAAAGACAGCGTCTACACCTTCAGCAATGAGGGCCTCAGTTGCCAGAGCCAGCTCGTCGTTGGTGGTGCCGGTCTTTTCCACAGTCTCGATGCCCTTCTCCTGGCAATAAGCAACAGCCTCAGAAATTGCCAGCTTGGAGGAATCCTGGCCCTGATCGTACAGCAGGCCCAGCTTCTTCATATCAGGGTTGGCAGCCAGCATCAGGTCGATGACTGCGGCGGCGTTCAGGGCATCGGAGGTACCGGTAATGTTGGAGCCGGGTGCTTCCAGAGAGTTTACAAGGCCCGCACCCACAGGATCAGAAACAGCGGAGAATACCACGGGAATCTGATTCTCTTCGGTGGCAGCCTGCATAATGAGAGCCGCAGGGGTTGCAATGGGAATGATCACGTCCACCTCATCAGCAATCAGGTCGGCAGCGATCTGGTTCAGAGTCGTGGAATCTGCCTGACCATTTTTGGTATACTCAGCATAATCAAAAGTCACGCCCAGTTCTTTACCCTTGACGTCCAGCTCGGTCTGAATGGCCTTCTCGATCTGGTCAAGAGACGCATCATCCACAAACTTCACAATGCCAACCTTATAAACGGTGGATTCAGATTCAGCAGCAGAGGTATTTTCGTTACCGGAGGCTGCGGAGGTGGTGGAGCTTGCCGTGCTGCTTCCGCAGGCGGCGAGAGACAGGGTCATGGCGGCGGCCATTACAAGAGCCAGAGCTTTCTTTACAAAGTTTACGTTTTTCATGGGGTAATCCTCCTAAATAAAAATTCGACTGAATTTTTAGAGGTGGGGTTCTCACCGGGCGTAACAACAAAAAAGCCCTCATCCCTACATACTAGGGACAAGAGCCAAACTCCTGCGGTACCACCCTGGTTGGTGCAAATACACCCGCTCTGCGCACAGTCATGCGCTCCGCTGCTTTAACGGGTCGGAACCCCCGTCGCCATCTACTTGGGTTTCCCCGTTCAAGGCGCCCTCACAGGTCCATTCACGTCTGACTCCCCTGCCATGATCCCACCATCCACGGCTCTCTGAAAGCTTTGTCAGGGCTACTAATCCTGCTCATCGGTTTTGCTTTGTCTGCATTATATGCACTCAAATCCAATTTGTCAAGTGTTTTTTGCAAAATTTCTTTATCTCGTTAAATCGCTTTGCAAACATTTACCCAGGAACCAAGTTTTTTAAACTTCTCATGGTAAGAACACAAAGTTATATCCTTCCTTTCCCTGGCACACTTGGATGGCCCAATTCACAAATTGACGGTTTACAAATTTGGAAACACATAGTTTTAGAGAAAACACACAAAATCTTCACATAAATTTCCTGTCAGGATTTGCATTCGTAACATCTTTTGTGTATAATGATGGTATTTCGTTAATGGCATAAACTGTTTTTGTCATTACATATCATACTTCCAGTGTTCTGGAGATAGGAGTTGTCTCAATGGAAATCAAAAACATTGGCGCCGTGGCGCAGAAAATCAACGAAAACATCAGCCGTGTGCTGATTGGTAAAAAGGATGAGATCGACCTGGTTCTGGTGAGCCTCTTTGCCGGCGGTCACGCTCTGCTGGACGATGTGCCCGGTACCGGTAAGACCGTGCTGGCAAAGTCCCTGGCAAAGTCCATTCAGTGCGACTTCAAGCGTATTCAGTTCACCGCAGACCTGCTGCCCTCCGATATCACCGGCCTGAGCGTCTACAATCAGAAAACCGGCGAGTTTGATTTCCAGCCCGGTCCTGCATTTACCAACATTCTGCTGGCTGACGAGATCAACCGTACCACCCCCAGAACCCAGTCCGCACTGCTGGAATGTATGGAAGAGAAGCAGATCACCATGGACGGCGAGACCCGCGTTCTTGGTGCTCCCTTCTTTGTCATCGCAACCCAGAACCCTGTGGAATCCTCCGGCACCTTTGCCCTGCCTGAGGCTCAGTTGGACCGTTTTCTGGTTCGCCTGACCCTTGGCTATCCCACCGCTGACGAGAGCGTGGGCATCCTGACCAATTACATCGACGGTTCTCCCCTGGTTACCCTTGACGCAGTTGCCACCGGCGATGAGATCACTGAGATCCAGAACGCGATTTCCGGCGTACTGGTTTCCGATCCCATTAAGAAATACATCGTGGATCTGGTTGAGGCCACCCGTAAGCACGAGGACATCGAGCTTGGTATTTCTACCCGTGGTATGCTGGCTATGCTCCGTTCCGCTCAGGCCTATGCTGCCATCCATGGCCGTGACTATGTACTACCCGACGATGTTAAGACTCTGGCAGAGCCTGTCTTCGCCCACAGACTGATCCTGAAGGTGAAGTACAACTCCTCCAAGAAGTCCGCTGAGCTGATCCACAAGATCCTGAGCACAGTCACCGCTCCCACCGAATCCACCACCGAGAAGCTGTAAGGTCAGGTGACGCGATATGACAGCTGCCGTATGGCTTATCATCATCGTGGGTGCGTTGGCGATCCTCCAATCGAGATACTATGCCAAGGTTGCTTTCAAACACCTGAAATATGAGCGCAAGCTCAGTAAAAACGCTGTGTTTGAAGGCGAGAACATTGATCTCATGGAAATCATCGCCAACAACAAGCTCACTCCCCTGCCCTGGCTCCGTGTCGAGTCCAAGCTTTCCCCCTGGCTGCGGTTCCGTTCCCAGGAAAATCTGGAGGTATTGGACGACCGCTTCCACCGCAGTGTATTCTATCTCCGTCCCTACAGCCGCATCACCCGACGTTATAACGTCCAGTGTGTCCATCGGGGCTACTTTGACCTTTCCATTACATCCCTGACTGTTGGCGACCTGTTCGGTCTCAACTCCACCAGCCAAGAAGCACATTCCGACGCAAAGCTCTTTGTCTACCCCAGCATCCTGGGAGATGACGAGCTTCCCGACGAAGCCCTTCGCTGGCAGGGTGATATCTCCGTCAAGCGTTGGATTTTTCCGGACCCCATTTTGATCAACGGCATCCGTGGTTATCAGCGGGGCGACAGCCGGAAAGATATTCACTGGAAGGCATCCGCAAAATCGGGCTCCCTCCAGGTCAAGACTCACGACTATACCGTATTTCCCCGGCTGCTTGTGGTACTGAACATTGACCCGGAGGATAACTTCTGGGGCGTTCTGTCCGATAAGCAGAAGGAAGAAATGGAATATGGCATCCGCTGTGTTGCCACCATCTGCAACTGGGCCATCAACAACAATATGGAAGTGGGCTTCTACTCCAATGCAGCCATTTCCTTTGCCCCTGATGTGGACATTGCCATTGATCCTGCCTGCAACGCTTCCCAGATGAACACCATTCTGGAAACCCTGGCAGGTCTGGAACTCAAGGAGCATGAGTCCATCTATCGGACCATGGAACATCTGGTGGAAAACGACACCAGCGAGACTGATATTCTTATTTTCTCCGCCTTCTGGAACGAGGCCTTTGACCGCCGCTGCGACGAGCTGCGCCGCAAGGGCAATTCCGTTACCCATATCACACTGAGGAAGGAGGCCATCAATTTTGAAGATATCGATGCAGCGGACGCTGTTTGAAGTCATTAACTTTGTGATGGCGCTGATCTTCGTGATCCCCCTCGGTGTGCTGTTTGAACAGATGTGCGGCTATCCCCTGTATAGCCACTGTCTGATTCCTGCGGTTTCTGTCTTTGGCTTCCTGATGGGCCGAATCTCCATGACGAAGCCCATGGGCGTAGCCATGGCATTGACCGCCGTCGGTGCCGTTGTGTCTACGGTCGCGGCTCTGCTGCTCTGCTCCGGCACAACGCTGATCACCGTGCTGATCTGCCTGCTCACCCTGTTTTTCTCCATCTTTTTCTTCTTCTCCGCCAGAAAGGCAGGATATACCGTTTATGCCCCCATGGCTGTCAGCGGCATTTTGATCCACATCTTTGTGCTGATCTGCTGCACAGGCTTTGAATGGGACGCTTCGGTCAGCAATTTCGTCAGCATCATCGCCATCATCTATTTCCTGCTTACCCTGTACGCATTCAGCGCAAAGGGCCTGCGCCGCAGCATGCACCGGGGCAGCGGCTCCAAGCGGGTCACCTACCCCGCAGGTATGCAGATGGGCAACTTTATGCTGGTAACCGGCTTCGTATTGCTGGCAGCCTTTATCTCCAATATCTATCCCATTTTCAAGGTATTCTCTACCGCCTTCTCCTATGTGCTCAAATTCATCATCTCCGCCTTTGCGTTCTTCATCGGTCTCTTTGAGCGCCGCAGCTATGGCTATGATGTGGAAGAAGGCGTATCCCAGGAGGTTGCGGAGGACAGCATTCTCAATGCCGAGCCCAGGGGCGAAGCAAGTTGGCTCACCACTGCGGTGGAAATCTTTGCATTCGTTCTGGTCCTGCTGCTTCTGGCATATCTTGCGGTTCGCATGTTCCACAAGCTTCGGGAATCTGGCATGAAGGTTCCCGGCTGGCTCCGGGATCTCCGTGACAAGTTCGCCCCTGTACAGGACGAGGACTTTGTTGACGAGACGGAAAACCTCTTTGATGCCAAGCAGATGCTTCAGGACACCGGCGACAAGCTGAAACGAGCCTTTAAAAAGATGCGGGAACGTCCACAAAAAATCGACGATTTCCCGGACAACCGTATGAAAATACGCTTCACCTATCAACAACTTCTCAAGAGCGTCATTCGCCGTACCCCCAAGGCTACAGCAATGACCCCCAACGAAGTTCTGAAGGCCGAATATCCCGGCGAGGAAGATTTCACCGAATTTATGGGCTACTATAACCAGGCCCGTTATTCAAAGAACGACATTCCCGACGACGCCGTGGACTGTGCAAGAGGCATTCTCAAACAGAAAATGTGATAAAAATAACTCAGGTTCCAAATTCGGAACCTGAGTTATTTTTATCAAAATTCTTCCAATTCGCTGATGGCAACGCCCTTCTCCTTTACAACGCCGCAGTATACTCGTTCATTGCTGCGGCCCACATCCAGGTAATGCATGAGAACACTGTGGACGGTTTTAGGCATCTCCATTTTCAGCAGTTCATCAAAGGGAATCCACTTGTCATTTCCAACAAAATTGACATTGAGGTCGTTTTTGGTTTCCGCAAAATAGAAGAAATTCTGCCGCAGAACCCCATCGCCCCAGCGCAGGGTCACATAGCGGAGCTTGGGATCCTCAAGGTCATCCACAGTAATATTATATTCACAGAACATCTTATGGCGCACAAAAGCGAGATTATCATCCTCGAAATTGCCGCCAGAAGAAAACCAACTGGGAGAGATCAGCTTATTGCCGATACACTTGACTAAAATCCGTCCTTCATTCACAAGGAAAATGGTGAATGAATTCTTCTGAAAACCTGTCATATTCAAAACCTCCAAAATTAGTTACTGTTTTCCGTCTGCCGCATCCACGCAGGCTTTGATGGCCTCGATGACGCTGCTCCGCATACCGCCCTTTTCGAGCTGGGCAACGGCACAAATGGTGGTTCCGCCGGGAGAGCAGACCTCATCCTTCAGTTGTCCGGGGTGCTTCCCGGTCTCCAAAACCATCTTTGCAGCCCCAAGTACTGCCTGGGCCGCCAACTGATAGGCCTGATCTCTGGGAATGCCGGCGTAGCAGCCCCCATCCGCCATGGCCTCAATAAACATGTAAACATATGCGGGACTGCTGCCTGTAAGGGCAGACACCGCATTCATAAGCCGTTCAGGAAGTACAGACGTAGCACCTGCCAAAGAAAACAGATCCAGAACAAGATTCTTCTCCTCGTCAGTGACCTGATCTCCGAAGCAAAACGCCGTCATACCCGCCTGCACAGCCGCAGGAGTATTGGGCATTGCCCGAACGATCTTCTTATCCTCGCCCAAAGCCTGGGCGTAGGACGCAACAGTGAGGCCCACAGCAATGGACACAATGATCTGATCCTTTGTTACAACAGGAGCAATTTGTTCCAAAACCTCAGGCATCATAACAGGCTTTACCGCCAGCAGCACAAGGTCACAGCCCTCTGCGGTCTTCTCTACAGATTCCGCCGGTGTGGCCCCGGTGCGCTGACAAACAGCCAGCAGCTTTTCTTTTCCACGGTTATAGGCAACAAGACTGTTGGAAGGGTCCTTACAAAAGGCATCCATCAAAGCGCCGCCCATATTTCCGGTTCCAATGACACCGATCTTCATATTTATCCCTCCAGGACACCGCTCTCCTTGATGCGATCAAAGGCACGGCGCATCTCTTCCTCGGTACGAACAAGGGCAAAACGAACATAGCCCTCACCAAGTTGTCCAAAGGCGCTGCCCGGGGTGATGGAAACGCCGGCACGCTCCAAAAGGGCAATGCAGAATTCTTCGCTGTTGTTCCAGGTCTCGGGAATTCTTGCCCAGACAAACATGGTTCCGGCAGGCTTCTGGATATGCCACCCCAGTTTTCCAAGCTCCTCCACCAGATAATCACGGCGGGCAGCGTAAGCGTCACGGACCTCCGCAACGCAGGTTTGATCTCCGGTAATGGCAGCCACAGCGGCCTTCTGAACCGGCAGGAAAATGCCAAAATCCAGATTGGATTTCAGGGTGCGCAGATTCCCCACCACTTCCTTATTGCCGATACAGAAGCCTACACGGGCTCCGGCAAGGCCGTAAGTCTTGGACAGGGAGTTAAACTCCACTCCCACATCCATAGCTCCTTCGTGGCTCAGGAAGCTGCCGCATGTATTCCCGTCGTAGACCAGCTCAGAATAAGCATTGTCGTGAATCACTATGATATCATATTTCTTTGCAAAAGCGATCAGCTCGTCATAGAAGCCATCCGGCGCCAAGGCACAGGTGGGATTGTTGGGATAGGAAACCACCATCAGCTTTGCCTTTTTTGCCAATTCCTCGGGAATGGCGTTCAGGTCAATGATATAATCATTTCCCTCCAAAAGGGGCATATAGTGGATATCCGCGCCGGCAAGGGCCGCCCCATCCCGAAAAACAGGATAGCAAGGCTCCGGCAGCAGCACCACATCTCCTTCGTCCAATACGGAAAGACCGATGTGGCTCAGACCTTCCTGAGAACCAAGCACGGAAGTGATCTGATCACGGCTCAGCTCCACACCATAGCGGTTCTGATACCAGTAGATCACAGCATCCAGCAGCTCCGGCTGGTCCACAATTGCATAAAGGTAATTCTCGGATTTCAGTGCTTCCTCGCTCAGCACCTTGGTGATATGGGGTGCGGGGGGAATGTTGGGCGCACCGATGCTCAGGTCAATGACCTCCATGCCCCTGGCCTCCACAGCCGTGCGCCGATTTTTCATAACAGTAAACACGGACTCTCCAAAAAGGTCCATGCGTTTGGAAAATTTCATATGAATCATATCCTTGTTCTATTTGCTTCTAATTATCATAACACATCGCCTTACCGCTTTCAAGTTTTCAGTGAAATTCAAAAAAAATAAGTTTTTTCAGCAGAAAAAACTTGACCTTCCACCCGAAAAACTTCAACTGCAACACAAAATAACCCGCGCAAATCTCCAATGATTCTGCACGGGTTATTTATCCATATTCAGCTTTCCTTAAAAAGTTTTTCTATTTCGTCTACAGTAGTCATAAGGTTCAGCGCATCCAAAAAACCGTTCGTACCCAAATGAGAAGGCAGCCCCAGGGCTTTTTTCACCATGTTTCGCTTTTCGCTGCTGCCCTCACCACCCATTAGACCGAGGCGATAAAGATCCTGCCGGGTAATATTCCCCCTGGGACAGGGTTCATCCTCCCCCAGGAAATGGGCGCCGCTGTTGCGAAGGGCCTCGATAATAATTTCCGGGGTCATTCCCTCGACCCCCAGAAGACCTTCCTTGCCCCCTTTTTTCTTCCGCTTCTCCTTCCCCGGAATTTGAGGAATGTAAGCTTGCAGGAGCTTCTCAGGGGGCAGAAGGCTTTTGAGCCGATTGCGGATCACAAATCCTGCACCATCACTGTCCGTCAGGATAATGAGGCCCCGCTTTTCTGCCACGTTACGAAGAAATTCAATTTTTTCCTTATTTTTCATCACTCCGAATCCATTGGCTTCAAAGATGGCAGCGTCCACCACCTGGCTCAGAGCATTTTTATCATACCGACCCTCCACCAGAATGGCCTCTTTCACGGCGATCATACCGTGCCTCCCATCTGTCCCAGACGAAGCACCAAGGTTTCCAGTAGTTCTTCTCCATTACCGCCGGAGGTCTTCATCTGATAGTCCGTTTGGGCACACAGACGGCAGCCCTCCCGAAGCTGCTGCTTCTTATAATTTCTGGCCTGATTATAGACCTCACGGGCCGCAAAATCTCGGATCCCATAAAGCTGGGTCAGCTCATAGGCGCTTTTTCCGCTTTCCGACAGCACCTTGGCGGTATACATCTGCCGCATCTGGCGACCGATGACCGCATTGATGACGATAGGCTCCGTATCCTGCCGCAGAAGGTCTTTCAGTTTTACAAGGGCAGAATCAAAATCCTTATTGCCGATGTCATTGGTGATATCAAAGATGGCCGCTTCCAAAACCGGGATCACAACCTGATCGATGTCATATCGTGTGATTTCCGGCTGGTCGGTGTAGCACAGCAGCTTATTGATCTCTGCAGCCATGGTGGTCATGGAACCGCCTGTCTGCATAATGAGATATCGACACAGATCATCCTTCATGGTCTTCTTCCCCGCCATGAGCTGCCGGCGGATCCAGGGAATCAGTTCCCGTTCCGACTGCTTGTTGAGGGCCACCTGACGGCATACGGCATCCATGGCAGAATAGAGCTTCTTGTACCGCTTGTCAGGTTTCCATTCCACTGCGTCAAACACAAACAAAATGGTACAGTAATCGGGAACATCCGAAAAAATATCCGCCATCTGGTTCCGATCCGACTCGGAGAAACCGAAGAAATTCACGTCCGTGACCTCCACCATGGAGCTTTCGCTCATCATGGGTATGGCCTCCACCGCCTCCTGAAATTCATCCATGGTGAAATTCTCCTGAGTAAAACGGTGATAGTTGAAGTCCTCTGTCAGAGGATCAATGAGCTTCTTTTTCAGCGCCTTGCGGCAGCTTTCCACCAAAAAGCTTTCTTCCCCATAAAATACATAGATCCGCCGGAATTCCCCGGATTTCAGATCCTCTTTGAAAAGTGCATACCCATCCGGGGCATCCGTCTTTTTTGTTTTTGCCATATTTAGTCCCCCTTGATGGTAATGTTGCCCGACAGATCGGTGCGATAAATGGTGGCACCCAATGCTTCAATGCGCCCGATAGTATCCTCTCCGGGATGTCCGTAATGATTCTCTCCCACGCTGATAAGAACGATACCGGGAGAAGCCGCCTCCAGCAATGCTTCCGACGTACTTTTGGAGGAACCGTGATGCCCCGCCACAAGGACATCTACTTTGGGGAGTTCCTTTTTGAGAAGCAATATCTTCTCCGTGGACTCAGACATGTCTCCAGTCACCAGAACTTCAAAATCATCCATGTCCGCAAGTAAACTGAGGCCGGATTCATTGTCCGAATAGCCGGTCAGCGGCGCAAATACCGTGATGCTATCTCCGCCGAACCAAAGCTCCGTATCCTGACGGATGAAATAGAGATCCGTCCCCAATTTATGGGCCAGGGAGGTGATCTCATCTCTGGCTTCCGCCTCAATATCCGGCAGCGCGATGGCCTCAACGGTGGTCCGCTGCATCAATTCTGTAACGCCGCCCACATGATCCTGATCATAATGGGTCAGGATCAGCATATCCAGCTTTGTTTCCCCAATGGATGCCAAATACTCCGCCGCAACGTCCCCGGCGTTTCCATTGTTTCCGCCGCAGTCTACCATCACTGTACCGCCGCCGTTGCGGAACACAAGACATTGCCCCTGTCCCACATCCAGAGCAGTCACAGAAGGAGATAGCCCCTCCAGCATCACAAAAAGCATGCAAATGGCAAAGGACGTCACCGCACAGCAAACCGGAATGATCTTCTTCTGATTCTTATTCCATGCCAGCAGAAAAACCACACCATAAAGGATCACAAGCCAAAGGCCACCGTAAATCGTATCCGTATACAGTTGTCCAAAAGGAACCCTCGCCAACAGTCCTGCCACCAAGTCCACATACCGAAAGCCCCAGGCCAAAATCCAGCCAAGCACAGATGCCGCAGAAGGCCAAATCAGCCCCAAAAGCGCCGTCAAGATGCTTCCTCCGAAGCAAACAGAGATGACGGTGGTTGTAAGAATATTGGTAATGGGCGAAATCAGACTGATAAATCCAAAATACACCGCCATCAGAGGAATGGTCATCACCATGGCAGCGGCCGTAGACGCAAGGGAGGAAGCCACAAAGCGACGTAACTTCTCAGCAATCTTCCTTTTCGACTTTTTCTTTCCCAAAAGGACATTTTTGATCCGTTGACCAAAAAGCTCAAGGCCAATGACAGACAGGAAACTGAGCTGAAGTCCCCAGTTCATAATACACCAGGGGTTATTGAGCATCAGGATTCCCAAAGCCAGAGAAAGGCTTGTGGGTGCATCCGATTCCCGTTTAAACAAATACGCAGACAGCACAAGGCATTGCATCACCATGGCCCGTAGAATGCTTGGACTTGCACCGGTGATGATGGTAAACAAAATACAAACAGGAATGCCAATCAGAGCTTTCAGCCTTTTACGCTTAAACACCAAAAGCCGAACAAATCCCACCAGCACCACCATATGCATACCAGAAAGGGCCAGGGCATGATAGATGCCGGATGCCTTCAAATTGGCCTTGGACAGGGCGGAAAGCTCCGTTCGATTTCCGGTAGTCAGCGCCATGGCATAGCCCACTACATCCTCAGGAAAAGCCGCTTTCAGGGATTCCTCCAGGGAATGGGCTATCACCTTGGGAAAATACTTTGCCGGGACTGTTTCGCAGGCTTCCACTACCGTCCCCTTTCGACCGTAGCCAAGGAGAAAGAATCCGTCAGAATAGCTGTAAAAGCTGTCATCCTGGTGGCTGTCTTCCAGACGAAGAGTGGCGGTGAACCTGTCCCCAGGCTTTAAACTTTCGTCCGTGTAAAGCCAAACCGCAGCCTTTGCGTCCACATCCTCCAACGGAAGAATGGCATCCACCCGAATGCCATAGGTGGTCTCCTGGCTGAAAGAAATGGCCTCACAGGTTACCTCCATAGTCTTATTCGCATAGTTGAGAACAGGCTGCACCGTATGGCTCTGATACCGCCAGCCGAATAAAAGGCCAATGGCAAGACCGAAGAAAACCAGGGTAAGCCGAGGCTCCCGTTTTCGAAGAAACAGCAGAAATATAATACCAAACGCAAAAGAAACTACCGCCAAAATGAGGAAAACCATACTGTAAACAGGCAGCAGGGACAAGCAAAGTCCGGCGCAGAGAGAAAGCATGATAATCATTAAGATACGCATTTCCTTCCCTCCCCTTTTATTCATTGTACCATCTATACAGAAAAAAGTCGAGAAAAGATTGAAGGCACCTCTCGGCGCCTTCAAATAAGATTTAGTTAAAGCTGCCCATTTCCTTGCCCGCAATGACATGGAAATGGAGATGATGCACCGTCTGTCCTGCGTCAGCGCCGCAGTTAGTAACGACACGGAACCCCTCCTGGAAGCCCAGTTCCTTGGCCAACTTGGCGATCACGCCAAAGATATGACCAACCACAGGCTCCATCTGGACATCCACCTCCGCGGCGGATGCAATGTGCTTGCGAGGGATCACCAGAAAATGTGTCGGTGCCAGAGGCTCGATATCCTTAAACGCAAAGCAATATTCGTCCTCATATACCTTGGTGGTGGGGATCTCTCCATTCATGATCTTGCAGAAAATGCAGTTATCCATATTGGTTCACTCCTTCATGTTCAGGATGAATTACTTCTTTACATGCTCGGAAACAAAGTTATCCACCACAGCCAGAGCGTTGTCCAGCATCAGAGGATCCTTGCCGCCGCCCATGGCAGAATCGGGCTTGCCGCCGCCGCTGCCGCCGGTGATGGCGGTGACGGTACGGATCAGGTCACCGGCCTTGATACCGGCCTTGACAGCTTCCTTACCGCAGACAGCGTTGAAGGTAATCTTGCCGTCAATGACAGAGGACAGAACTGCAACCACCTTATCGTCCTTCTCACGGAGCATATCACCGATCTTACGGAGAGGACCGGCGCCCATGTTGTTCAAGGTAGCGGTAATCACATTCAGGCCCTCCACCTGCTTTGCGGCATAGAGGAAACGCTCTGCATCGGAAGCCAGGAGCTTGGACTGCATCTGATCCAACTGCTGACGAAGTTCCTTGGTCTCCTTCATGATCTGCTCCATCTTGGGGAACAGCTCAGCAGGAGTGGTCTTCAGCGCAGAAGCAGCCTTGCGGAGCATCTGAGTATTGTGAACAGCCAGCTTCAGGTTTTCCTTGCCCACAACAGCCTCGATACGGCGAACGCCGGAAGCAACGGAGCCTTCGGAAATGATGGCAAAGCAGCCGATCTTTGCGGTGTTGGTCAAATGGGTACCGCCGCAGAGTTCCTTGGACACCTCGCCCATGGATACCACACGGACACTGTCGCCGTACTTCTCGCCAAACAGGGCCATTGCGCCCTCCTTCTTGGCATCCTCGATGCCCATAACACGGGTCTCGACATCATAGCCCTCCAGAATGGCATCGTTGACGTACTCGGAAATGGCCTTGATCTCCTCGTCGGTGATGGCGGAGAAGTGGGTGAAGTCGAAGCGGATATGGTCGGGAGCGTTGAGAGAACCAGCCTGATGGACATGATCGCCCAGAACATACTGAAGTGCAGCCTGCAGGAGATGGGTTGCGGAATGGGCACGGGAAATGGCATTGCGGCGCTCTGCGTCTACGGTGCCAAGCACAGTGTCCTCAACCGCCAGCTTACCGGAGGTCATCTTACCGTAGTGCAGGTACTTGTCGGCCTTGTCCTTCTGAACGTTGTTGACCTCAAAGATACTGTCGCCCAGGGTAATGGTACCATGGTCGGGGCTCTGGCCGCCCATTTCAGCATAGAAGGGGGTCTGATCCAGAACAATGATGCCCTCCTCGCCCTCACGGATGGATGAGCAAAGCTCTCCGTCGGTGACGATGGCCAGGATCTTGCCCTCGGCAGTCAGGCTGCCGTCGTAGCCGGTGAAGGTGGTGGGAGTGCCATCCAAACCCAGGTCAATACCGGCCCAGGCCAGATCACCCAACGCCTCACGAGCCTTACGGGCACGAACACGCTGCTCTTCCATCAGGGCCTTGAAGCCCTCCTGATCCACGGTCAGGCCCTCTTCCTCTGCCATCTCGATGGTCAGGTCAATGGGGAATCCGTAGGTATCATAAAGCTTAAAGGCGTCAGCGCCGGAGAATATGGTCTCGCCCTTCTCCTTATGCTCTTCCACCATGGTGTTATAGATCTTCAGGCCTGCGTCAATGGTCTTGGCGAAATTCTCTTCCTCCACACGAATGACCTTGGTAATATAGGCCTCACGCTCAATGAGGTCAGGATAAGCACCCTTATTTTCATTGACAACGGTAGCGACAACCTTATACAGGAAGGGATCGTGAACGCCCAGCAGCTTACCATTACGGGCAGCACGGCGAAGCAAACGGCGAAGGACATAGCCTCTTCCCTCGTTGGAGGGCAGCACGCCGTCACAGATCATCATAACGGAGGCACGGATGTGGTCGGTGATGATACGAAGGGACACGTCCATCTTCTCGCTCTGACCGTAGGTAGCGCCGGTGAGCTCGGTAACACGGTT
>CAZEPQ010000023.1:15326-18431 GCA_964514175.1 uncultured Oscillospiraceae bacterium | reverse complement strand
TCCAGGGCCGCGTCGATCTCGTCGAGCATACAGAACGGCGTGGGACGGACCTTCAAAATGGCAAAGTACAGGGCAATTGCCACAAAGGCCTTCTCGCCGCCGGACAGCAGCATAATGGTCTTTACCTGCTTGCCGGGGGGCTGGACCTTGATCTCAATACCGCAGGACACCACATCATTTTCGTCCTCCAACTGGAGGCTGGCCTTGCCGCCGCCGAACATTTCCGTAAAGGTCTGACCGAAATACTCGTTGATCTTCTTGAATTCCACAGAGAAGATCTCGGTCATCTCTCCGGTGATATCGGAAACGATCTTCTGCAGCTCCTTCTGGCTCTTTTCTACATCGTCCCGCTGCTCCGTCAGGTAGGTGTAGCGCTCGTTGACCCGCTGGAATTCCTCGATGGCACCGATGTTGGGGTGTCCCAGGGCGCTCATCTTTCTTTTCAGCTCCGCAATGCGCTTCTGGGCAGCGGAGACGGATTCGATCTCTACCACGGCCTCTCTGGCTGTGGTTGCGGTCAGCTCGTAGCCATCCCAGAGCTTGTCCAGGATCTGCTTTTCTTCCATCTGGGTGGTGGTCTTCTTCTGCTCCAACCGGGCACATTCCCGCTCCATGTCCAGAAGATCCTTGTTCTTCTGCTGGGCTTCCTTCTCGGTCTGAGTCTTTTTCGCCTCCAAGGCGGTGCGCTTTTCTCCGGCCTGCTGCAATTCCTGACGCTTGAGGGTGATCTTCTGCCCCAGGGCCTCGATTTCCTCATGTTTGTCCTGAATTTCCTGTGCGAGCCGCAGGTTCTCCTGCCGATAATCCTCCATGAGCTGCACCTGCTGGGCCTTGTCCCCCTTGAGAGCCTCTGCCAGTTCGTGAAGCTCCTGATGGCTCTTGATCGTGCTTTCCTTTTCCGCATCCAGTGCCGTGAGCTTCAGCTGTGCCTGACTTTCCCCATTCTGGGCATCGGCGATCTTTTCGTTCACAGCACTGAGGCGAAGCTCCACTTCCCCGATGGTTCTGTCCAGAGCCAGCGCCTGCTCCCCGCATTCCCGGGACTTTTGTTTCAGAAGTTCCTCCTGATTCTGGTTGCCGGAAAGCAGATCCTCTACGATCTTCAGTTCACGGTCCGCGGAATCAATGGCACCAGACAGGGTATCCAACAAAACCGCATAGTGATTTTTCTGCTGCTGGAGCTTCAGCACCTGATCCTCTGCCTCACGGAGCCGATTCTGGGCGTCAGCGATCTCCGCCTCAGCCTGCGCCGCTGCCTTGGCAGCCTCCTGCAAAAGAACATTGGTTTCCGTCAGTTCCTTGTTCAGGGTTTCCTGCTGTTTTTCCATGCGGGACAGTTCGTTCGCCCGAGTCAGAACACCGGAGCTTTTTGCAGTGGAACCACCGGTCATGGAACCGCCTGCGTTCAGCACCTGACCATCCAGGGTCACGATGCGGAATCGGTGTCCGTGACGGTTGGCGATGGAGATGGCACTGTCCATATCCTCTGCAATGGCAGTACGGCCCAGCAAATTCTCCATAATATCCCGATATTTAGGATCGAACCGAATCAGGTCACAGCCCAATCCCACAAAACCGTATTCCTCTTCCAGCCCCTTTTCCTGGAGCCTGCGGCCCCGGATGGCACTCATGGGCAGGAAGGTGGCACGGCCTCCGTCTCTTCTACGGAGCAACTGAATGGCTGCCTTGCCGTCCTGCTCTGTATCCACCACAATGGAACCCATAGAGGCCCCCAAGGCGGTTTCAATGGCTACGGTATATTCATCATCGGTACGCAGGAGCTGGGACACAGGCCCATGGATCCGCCGGAGATTTCCTCTGGCGGCCTCCTGCATGACGATCTTGGTTGCTTTGGAATAGCCCTCGTAATCCTTTTCCATCTCCCGATACATGCGAATCCGGGAGGCCAGAGTGTCCAGCTTGATCTTCTTCTGGCCTGCTTCCTCCTGGAGGGCCTTATACTTTTTGATTCTGCCCTGGGCACGGAGCTGATAGCCACTGATGGTATTTTTGAAGCTATCGGCTGCTTCCTCCGCCGCAGAAAGAGCCTTGCGATTCCCTTCCGCATCCTTTTGCGCCTCATTGAGACGATTCAGGGCCTCCTGGCGGTTTTTCTCCACCTGGATTTTGCGGTCTGTGATGTTCTGGACGCTCTGGAGATTGGCGGCCATGGTACTGCGAAGCTCCGCCTCCTGGGCCAGAAGCTCTGTTTTCTCCTTCATCAGTCCAGAGAGGGTCTCATTTTCTACCAGAGCCTCCCCCTGCAAAATACGCAGGGCGCTTCTCTTTTCTTCCAGTACAGCCTGCTGAGCCTTTTTCTCTTCTTCGATCTCGATCATGCGCCGCTGGCGGGCATTGATCTGCTGTTCCAGGTCGCCGCTGCGATTTTCTTGGGCAGAGAGCTCGTTTTCGATTCGCTGGATGTTTGCCTCGTTGCCCTGACGCCGAGTGGACAGCACCGCTGCCTCACTGCGCCGCTCTGCCGCCTCCGCCTCCAATGCGGTGATGCCGCTGCGGATATGCTCCGCCTCCACATCCATCTCCCGGAGGGAGCGGGCCATGTTTTCCACTCGCTGGTACAGGCTTTCCAGATCGGTCTTGCCCTGCTCCAGAATAAACTTGGCAGAGGCATAGTCCGCTTCCGCCTTCTTTGCGGTTTCGGATAGCTTTTCCAGTTGGGACAGCCACACGGTAACTTCCAGTCCACGAAGCTCGTCCCGGAAAATCAGATATTTCTTCGCCTTTTCGGCCTGCTCCCGAAGGGGCTCCACCTGAAGCTCCAGCTCAGAGATCTTGTCATTGATACGGAGCAGATTGTCGCTGGTCTGCTGGAGCTTTCGCTCGGTCTCCTCTTTCCGGTGGCGGTATTTGGAGATACCTGCAGCCTCCTCGAAGATCTCACGGCGGTCGGTGGACTTGGCGGACAAAATCTCATCAATACGTCCCTGACCGATGTTACAGTAGCCCTCTTTACCAAGGCCCGTGTCCATAAACAGTTCGTTGATGTCACGAAGCCGGGCAGACTGTCGGTTGATATAATATTCACTGTCCCCGGAGCGGTAGTACCGCCGGGTCACCATGACCTCATCAGCATCATAGGGCAGC
>CAZEPQ010000023.1:0-15316 GCA_964514175.1 uncultured Oscillospiraceae bacterium | reverse complement strand
AAGATGTGCTCCGTGTTGTCCAGCACCAGGCTGACCTCCGCAAAGCCCACCTGGGGCCGCTTCAAGGTACCGCCGAAGATGACATCCTCCATCTTGCTGCCTCGTAGGGCCTTGGTGCTCATTTCTCCCATGACCCAACGAATAGCGTCGGAAATATTCGATTTTCCGCTGCCGTTGGGGCCAACGATGGCGGTGATGTCGCTGCCAAAGGTCATAACTGTCTTATCCGGGAAGGATTTAAATCCCTGGATTTCGATTGCCTTTAAATACACAGGTTCACCTCAAAATTTTTAGATGATTAACCTTGATATGATAGCAAAAAATCATACATTTTTCAAGGAAATTTCCCATAGTTCCTGGGTTTCCCCCACAACTTTTATGTCCTTCAGGCCAAACTCCGTTTTTAGCGCTAGAATGTTCTCACGTTTCTGTCCCACCATGGCAGAAATGCGCTTCGGATGGACGGAAAATACCACCCTTTCCTCCCGGTTTTTCTCCTGAAGCAGTTCCACAGCCCGGTGAAGATAGATCCGTGACAGCACCTTTTCACCCAGGGCCGGATGATAGGCTCCCGCCACGGCAGCCCCGGAGGACAATAGCTCTGTGGGATTGAGCCCCAGCCGGATCACCGGAATATCCTCTGTCAAAAAAAGCTCATACAACCGGGCGCAAAGCTCCACCGCGTTCTCCACTGTATGGGGCTGATAATCCCCCCTGTTCATCATTGTTTCCAGCTCTGTTCCCGCCAAAACCACCGTGGGATAAATACGGACCCCTGCGGGCCGAAGGGCAGCGATCTGGCGGGCCGTAAACAGTGAAGCCGTTCCATCGTCTCCGGGCAGCCCCGTCATCATCTGTAGTATCACAGAAATTCCTGCGGCCTTCAGCAGTCTCACAGCCCGTTTGGTATCCTGGGGGCTGTGTCCCCGCTTGGAAAGGCACAGCACCCTTTCGTCCATGGACTGACAGCCCAGTTCCACCGTGGAGACACCATAATGTAAAAGCCGCTCGATCATTTCCCCATCCACGGCATCGGGCCTGGTGGAAACACGGATGCCGGTGATACTGCCACTTTCCAGAAAGGGCCGAGCCGCATCCAGCAGGCTTTCCTGCTGAGAAGCAGGGATTGCCGTGAAGCTACCGCCGTAAAAGGCCAGTTCGCAGCTTTCTCCCGCCGCGTTCAGTCCGGATTCGATCTCCTGCCGCACCATTTCCGGTGTCACAGGCGTACCTGCCCCTGTGATCTTCCTCTGCTCACAAAACACGCAGTTGTTGGGGCACCCCAGGTGGGGAATGAACAGGGGGATAATGTGTCGTTTTGCCATATTTCCTCCAAAACAGCGCAGGCGGCCCAAAGGCCGCCTGCAAAAATCATAATTCTTCCGGGAACAGCTTCCCAATGGCGCTGTGGGCCGCATCCTGCTCTGCCCGCTTCTTGCTGGAGCCCTTGCCGCTGCCCACAACAACGCCGTTGAGACTCACTTCCACCAGGAAGGTCTTGTCGTGGTCCGGGCCGGTCTGTCCCACCAGGGCATAAGAGATCACCTGGTCCCGATTTCTCTGAACCAGCTCCTGAAACCGTGTCTTATAGTCCCCGTTTCCACCGGACTTGATCTCCTTTTGCAGGATCAGCCGATGGATGATATCACGGGGTACTTCCATGCCGCCGTCCAGATAAGCCGCAGCCAGCACAGCCTCCACCGCATCTGCCAGCATGGAGGGGCGATGGCTGCCACCGCCATGGCTCTCGCCATGACCCAGCCGCAAAACACTGCCCAGCTTCAACTGCCGTGCCACATCCGCCAGATTTTTCTCGCACACCAGCTCCGCCCGGAGCTTGGTCAGCTCGCCCTCGGGACGGGTGGGATAGGTCTGATAGAGATGCTCCGCCACCACCAGGCCCAGAATGGCATCGCCCAGAAATTCCAGACGCTCGTTGCTGCCCATGCCCTCTTTTTTATGCTCGTTGGCATAGGAGGAATGGGTCAGAGCGTTCTGCAAAAGGCTCTTCTTCTTGAAGGTATAACCCAAATTTCGCTCAAATTCAGTAAACAAGGTATTCTTCCCCTCTTACGCTTCTTTTTTGCCGGTCATCTTGTGGATGTTCTCCGCAATGGCGGTGCAGACACCGGTCTCTACGCAGATCTTGGCCTGACGGATGGCGTTCATCATGGCACGGTCATCAGAAGAACCGTGGGCCTTGATCACAGGCTTGGTAATACCTAGGAACATGGCACCGCCCACCTCGGAGGAATCCAGCAACTTCTTAAAGTCGTTTACGCCGCTCTTGCACAGCAGATAGCCGATCTTGGAGCCCAGATTCTTCTGAAACATAGCCTTGAGCTGATGAGCCATGAAAATGGCAGTGCCCTCAATGGACTTGAGCAGCACGTTGCCGGAGAAGCCGTCGCAAACCACCACGTCACATCCGCCGGTGGGTACGTCACGGCCTTCCACATTGCCCACGAAGTTCAGGTCTCCATTGTCCCCTGCGGCCTTCAGCAGGGCATAGGTCTCCTTCTGCAGGTCCTTGCCCTTGGTCTCCTCAGAGCCATTGTTGAGCAGGCCCACCCGGGGATTCTTGATATCTAAGTACTTTTCTGCATAGAAGGCACCCATGTAAGCAAATTGCAAAAGGTACTCCGGGGTGCATTCATTGTTGGCGCCGGCATCTACAATCACACACTTGCCCTGTTCCGTGGGACAGACAGGGGCAACCGCCGCCCGCTTGATGCCCTTGATGCGCTTGGCCACCAGGGTCGCCACGGTCAGGAGCGCACCGGTGTTGCCTGCGGAAACGAAAGCGTCGCCCTTTCCCTCGGCCAGGAGCTTTGCGCCCACCACCATGGAGGAGTCTGCGTTGGTACGAAGGACAGCCGTGGGATTGTCGCACATGGTCACAATCTGAGAGGCAAAGGCGATCTCCACACCTTCAGGCAGGGTGTCAATCCCCTCTTCCTTCAGGCATTCCAGGATCTTGTCGCTCTGGCCCACCAGAATTATTTCCACGTTATAGGCTTTCGCCGCTGCAATGGCACCCAGAACTTGTGCCTTAGGGGCATTGTCGCCGCCCATTGCGTCTACGATAATTTTCATACGTCGCTCCTTTCGCCCCTCTTACAGACGGGCCGCAATTTCGTCAATGGTCTCCAGGGACCGTCTGCTTACTTCCAGATAGCGGTCGTGCTTTCTGCCTTTAAACTTATAATTCAGTTGGTCAATGATGCCGAAGTTCACATTCATGGGCTGGAATTTCACAACGCTCTCGTCGCTGATATAGCCCGCCAGTGCGCCGATGCCGGTCCAGGTGGGGAAATCAATGGGCTCCTTGCCCAGAATCTTTCGGCCCATCTCCAGCGCCGCCAGCATACCGGAAGCGGTGGACTCGATATAGCCCTCTACACCGGTCATCTGTCCCGCGAAGGCGATATCCGACTTCTTTCTGGCGCAGAAATATTTATCCAGCAGTCTGGGGGAATCCAGATAAGTATTCCGGTGCATGACGCCGTAGCGGAGATATTCCGCATTTTTCAGAGCCGGGATCATGGAAAATACCCGCTTCTGCTCCGGCCAACGTAGGTGGGTCTGGAAGCCCACGATGTTGTAGATGCTGCCGTTCTGGTTGTCCCGCCGAAGCTGAACCACGGCGTAGGGCTCCTTGCCGGTCTTGGGGTCCTTCAGGCCCACAGGCTTCAGGGGGCCATACCGCAGGGTGTCCACACCTCTCCGAGCCATGACCTCCACGGGCATGCAGCCCTCGAAGACCTTTTTATCCTCAAAGCCGTGTACCGCTGCCTCCTGGGCAGCGCAAAGCTCCCGATGGAAGTCCAGGTATTCCTGCTCGTTCATGGCACAGTTGATATAGTCTGCCGTGCCCTTATCATACCGGGACGCAAACCAGCAATGGTCCATATCCAGAGATTCAAAGCTCACCAGGGGAGCTGCCGCATCATAGAAGTTCAGGCCGTTGCTGCCGTCAAAGAAAGCATGGATGGCCTCTGCCATGGGATCAGAGGTCAGGGGGCCGGTTGCGATAATGGCAGGGCCCTCGGGAATGGCAGTAAGCTCCTCATGGACCACGGTGATATTTTCATGGCCTTCGATGGCATCGGTGATGGCCTGGGCAAAGGCCACACGATCCACCGCCAGTGCGCCACCGGCTTTGACGCGGTTTTCCTCGGCGCAGCGCATAATTAGGCTGCCCAATCTACGGAGTTCCTCTTTCAGAAGGCCAATGGCATTGGCCAGGGAATCGCCCCGAAGGGAATTGGAGCAAACCAGTTCACCGAACAGGTCGGAGTGATGGGCCGGGGTTTTCTTCTCCGGCTTCATCTCAATGAGACGGACCTTCAGGCCCATATTTGCCAACTGCCATGCAGCCTCGCTGCCCGCAAGGCCCGCACCGACTACGGTAACATCATAGCTCATTCCGTCTCCGCCCCCGTTTCCTTCTTCTTTGCTGTCTTTGTTGTGGTGGTTTTCTTAGTGGCAGTGGTCTTTTTCGCCGTTGCTTTCTTGGTGGTGGCAGTCTTCTTGGCTGCTGTCTTTTTCGTGGTGGTCTTTTTCGCTGTCGTGGTTTTCTTCGTGGTGGTATTCTTCGCCGTTGTCTTCTTTTCAGTGGGTGTCTCCGCCGCTACTGCCGAAGTCTCCCCTGTTTCCTCGGTCTTCTTTTTCCGATAACCGGGACGAAGCTCCTCCGGGGTAAAGTTCTCACACTCCGCATTGATGCAGAAGGTCTTTTTCTGGCCCTTGCCGGACTTTTTAAACAGGGATTTGCCACAGTAGGGGCAATCCTCCGCCGTGGGCACCTCCCAGGACATAAAGCCGCACTCCTTACCCTTTTCGCAGGCATAGTAGGCGTAGCCACGCTGGGATTTCCGCTTGAGCATGCCGCTGCCGCAAGTGGGACACCGTCCGGGCATCCGCTCCGCCAGAGGCTTGGTATTGGTACATTCGGGATAACCGGGGCAAGCCAGGAACCGACCGAAGCGGCCGCTCTTGATGACCATGTTTTTGCCGCAGATCTCGCAGATCTCGTCGGTGACTTCGTCAGGCACCTTCAGGCGCACACCCTCCAGGGCCTGTTCCGCTTCCTCCATTTCCTTGTGGAAGCCCTCATAGAAGTCCCGAAGTACCTGCTTCCAATAAACTTCTCCGGTCTCCACCCGGTCAAGACGTTCTTCCATATTGGCGGTAAAGGTCACGTCAATAACGTCTACAAACCGCTCCTTCATCAGATTTGTTACCACCTCGCCCAAAGGGGTGGGGCTCAGGCGCTTGTCCTGCTTGATGACATATTCCCGGTCAATGATGGTGGAAACGGTGGAAGCATAGGTACTGGGCCGTCCAACCCCCTTTTCCTCCATAGCTTTGACCAGAGTGGCCTCAGTATACCGGGCCGGAGGCTGGGTAAAATGCTGCTGCTTGTCATAGGCAGACAGCAGAACGGTTTCTCCCTCCTGCAAATTGGGCAGGGGCGTCTCTTTTTCCTCGGTCTCGTCATCCTTGCCTTCCTCATAGACGGCAATAAATCCTGGGAACTTGATGCTCTGATGGTTGGCCCGGAAGATGTGGCCTGCGGAAACCGTGTCGATGGACAGGGTATCATAGAGGGCATTGGACATCTGAGAGGCCACAAAGCGGCTCCACACCAGGCGATAGAGCTTATACTGCTCAGAGGTAAGGCTGCCCTTAATGGAATCCGGGTCCAGATTTACATTACTGGGCCGGATTGCTTCGTGGGCGTCCTGGGCCGCATTCTTGGTTTTATAGCGCCGGGGACCTTCTTTATAGTATTCCGCACCGTAGCGGTTCCTGATAAAGCTTCCTGCGGCAGCCAGTGCTTCCTCGGAAAGCCGCAGGGAGTCGGTACGCATATAGGTGATCAGACCCACGGTACCTTCTCCGGCCACATCCACGCCCTCATAGAGTTGCTGGGCAATGGCCATGGTACGCCGGGGCGTCATGCCCAGCTTACGAGAGGCCTCCTGCTGCAAAGTTGAAGTGATAAAAGGAGGCGCAGGGGTCTTTTTCTTCTCGGAACGCTTCACCGAAGCCACCTGGAAGGGGGCATTCTCCACATCCCGGAGGATCTCATTGACCTCTTCCTCGCTTTTCAGCTCCCGCTTCTTATTCTCGCCGTGATAATGGGCGGTAAATTTACCGGGCCCCATGATCCGCTGAAGATCCACATCGATACTCCAGTATTCCTGAGGCACAAAGGCCCGGATCTCCTCTTCCCGCTCCACCACCATACGGGTGGCAACGGACTGGACGCGGCCTGCGGAAAGGCCCCGACGGATCTTTTTCCACAGCAGGGGTGAAAGCTGATAGCCCACGATACGGTCCAGGATTCGGCGTGCCTGCTGTGCATCCACTAGGTTCTGGTCGATGCCGCGGGGATTCTGAATGCTGGTATTGACAACATTCTTGGTGATCTCATTAAAGGTGACCCGGTGGGTGTTCTCTTCCTTCAGATCCAGAAGTGCTTTCAGATGCCAGGAGATGGCCTCGCCCTCCCGGTCCGGGTCAGTTGCGAGATAAACATCCTGGCTCTCGTGAGCTGCCTTTTTCAGGTCTGAAATAATGCTTTCCTTGCCCTTCATGGGCATATACTGGGGCTCAAAATCCGCCTCTATGTCAACGCCCATCTTACTTTTCGGCAGATCCCGCAGGTGACCCATACAGGCCTTGACCTCGTAATCCGGGCCCAGATATTTTCCAATGGTTTTTGCCTTTGCCGGTGACTCGACAATGACAAGGTTTGTCGCTTTTGCCATCGTGTTTCCTCCGATGTCTATTTAGAATTCAGTTCAAAGTATTTTCCGGGAAGCTGCACCACATACTGCTTGACCTCCAACAGGGTCAGGGACGCCAGAATCCTTCCGGCAGGCAGTGCAGTCTCGGAAATAATGTCATCCACATGCTTCTGCCCGGATTCCAGCACCTCCACAATGGCGCACTCATCCCCAGAAAGCTGTGGTTTTATTTCATGTAGGTCAATATAATTCCTATTTTGTGTAATGTCAATTCTATTTTCCGCTTTTGAGGCCGAATTTTTCTCCCCAGCGGGCATATTTTGTGAGTTTCCGTCAGAATTGGTGGGTTTTGGTGCGGAAATCGGGGTGGCGACCTGCTTCAGCTCCTCTTTCTCCACATCCCTGGGTGCCAGGGTGATTCCCTCACCTCCACGGTAATTCTTGACGTACTGCGGATAAAGAGCCTGATACTCCCGCATGATATCCCAGCCGCAGGTAGCCAGCATGGCCCCTTCCTGTAGCAGGGCATTGCTGCCCTCGCAGGCATGGAGCCCAATGTTACCCGGAACGGCAAACACATCTCGTCCCTGCTCCAGGGCATATCCCGCAGTAATGAGGCTTCCGCTTCCTTTGGCCGCCTCCACCACCAGAACACCCAGCCCCAGGCCGCTCATAATGCGGTTGCGCCGTGGAAAGTTTTTGCCGTAGGGCGGTGTACCGGGCACAAACTCACTGATGAGGCAGCCGTGGCTTTCCACATCAGCGTAAAGCCCCTTGGCTTCCGGGGGATAGATCACATCAATTCCGTTGCCCAGCACGGCGCAGACCTGGGCTCCGGCAGAAAGAGCCCCTTCCAAAGCCAGAGAATCAATGCCCCTTGCGGCACCGGAGATCACCGTTCCGCCGCAGGCACCGATCTGGTAGCCCATGCGCTTGGCAACTGTGAGACCGTAGCCGCTGGCCTTTCTCGAGCCCACCACCGTCACCGCAGGCAGCTCGTCAAAGGGCAGCATGGTGCCCTTGTAGTAGAGTACCAGAGGCGGCGTGTCGATATTCTTGAGGCGCTGGGGATACATGGCGTCCTGATAAGTCAGGATGTGAATGCCCTGCTTTTGGCAGTCTTCCAGCACACCATCCGCCAGCCGAAGGTCCTTTGTGAGCAGGGCCTCCTGTTCTCTTTTGGAAAGCCCCTCCACACCTCGCACAGCTCCCCTGTCCGAGAGAAAGACCTCTTCCGGGGAACCGAAGTGCCGCAGTGCCCGCTGCTGCCCCTTGAGGGTCAGTCCCGGCAATGTCGAAAGCCATATCCAGTATCGAAGCTGCGCCATGTTTGCGCCTCCTAACATTTTACAGTGTTGTCATCTGCCACAGAACAATGGCCGCCGCAGACGCCGCATTGAGAGATTCACATCTTTCATGCATAGGAATGATGATCTGTCCGTCAGAGACCTCCAGAATCGTCTTGGAAACCCCGTTTCCTTCACTGCCGATGACCACTGCCGCCTCTTTCAGCGGCGCATTTCTCAGGTCCTTTGCCATGGGCGACAGGGCCGTAGCCAGCAGCGGGATCTGCTTCTCCCGGCACTGGGCGATCAATTCCTCCCGGGTAATGGTTCCCGGTGGTGTCCGGAAAATCGCCCCCATGGTGGCCCGGACGGTTTTGGGATTATGGGGGTCGCAGCACCCCTCCGTCAGAAGCACCGGCACGTCCAGAGCGTCCGCAGTCCGCAGAATGGTTCCCACATTACCCGGGTCCTGAATGCCGTCCAGGATCAGACAACCGGGACGAACCTGGGGTGTATCGGTCTTTTCCGGTACGGCACAGATAAACAGGGCGCCCTCCGGAGCCTCCATCTGGGAAATCTGCTCCATGAGCTGCCGGGATACCTGTACCGCCCGAACGTGACCGGGCAACTGGGGACACTTCACATCCTCCCGCAGGATCACAGCCTGAAGGGCCTCCGGTGCCCATTTCACGGCCTCCTGCAGCAGCTTGGTTCCGTCTCCCACAAACAGCCCTTGGGTCTGACGGTATTTTTTTGAGGTCTGTAATTTTACCGCCTTTACAAGCAGGCTGTTCTGGCGGCTAGTAATAATCTCCATCATAGCTTTTGCAGGCGGGCCAGATCTGCGTGTTTGCCCATGACCATCACCGTATCTCCCTTGCAAACCTGATCGTCCGCGCCGGGAGACATACGGATCGTTGTTTCATTTTTAATGGCAAGAACACTGAGCTTGTACTTTGCCCGCACATTCAGGTCCTTCAATGTTTTCCCCAGCCAGCTCTTGGGAGGCTCCACCTCCGCAATGGCATATTCACCGGAGAATTCCATGTAGTCGAGAAAGCTGTTGGAGCCCAGGCTCTGCACCAGACGAAGGGCCATTTCCCGTTCTGGGATCACCACACGGTCTGCGCCGACCCGCTCCAGGGCTCGCTTATAATGCTCGTTCTGGGCCTTACAGATGATATACTTGCAGCCCAGATCCTTTAGGTTCATGGTAATCAGCACACTGGCTGTCAGATCCTCACCCATGGCAACAATGGCACAGTCGCACCCCTCGATTCCCATTGCCCGCAGCACATCCATATCCCGGGCGTCACCGATGGCACCGTGGGTGCACTTGTCCGCCATGTGAGAAACAGCCTCTTCTTCCTGGTCCACCACAATGACCTCGTGGCCCATCTCATACAGCTTTTCCGCAGCAGCGGAACCGAAGCGGCCAAGACCGATAACAACAAAGGTTTTCATAAAAGAACTCCTCTCATCCGATCAGAACCCGAACCTCCGGACGACGGATGGCATTGTCCGGCGGGGTTTTCGTCATAAACGCAAAGCTGATGGTCATAATGCCAACTCTGCCGAAGAACATGTATACCATCAGAAGGAGCTTGGAGCCCAGGTTCAGACCAGCGGTAATCCCGGTACTCAGGCCCACGGTGCATATGGCGGAGACAGACTCATACATGCAGTCTCCCAGGGGCAGACCGTTGGTAGCGGAAAGTACAATGCCGCCGCCTACCGCCAGCAGAGAAACAAGCAGAGCAATGCACAGTGCGCTGCTGAGCTGTTCCTGGCTAATGCGCCGGTGAAACACCACCACATCCCTGTGGTTTCTCAGCACACTCCAGGCCTCCAGTAGCAAAACCGCCACCGTAACGGTTTTGATACCGCCGGCAGTGGAACCGCTGGAGCCGCCCACCAGCATCATCAGAATGGACAGCAGCTTTCCGCTGCCTGTGAGGGTTCCCTGATCCACAGAGAAGAACCCGGCTGTCCTGGTGGTACAGGACTGGAACAGAGCCGCCAGGAGCTTTTCTCCCACAGAAAGGCCGCCCAGGGTAGCAGGATTGTTCCATTCCACAGCGGCGATCAATGCGCCGCCGCCAAACAGCAGTCCCCCGGTCATAATCAGCACCAGTTTGGTGTGGACACTGAGCCGTCGGACGTTCCTGTGCATCAGAAGGTCATTCCACACAAAGAAGCCCAGGCTGCCAATGGTGATCAGGGCGATGATCGTAAGATTCACCACCGGGTCGGTGGAAAACGCCGTCAGGCTGGAACCGGGCTCCAAAAAGCCCAGCACGTCAAAGCCCGCATTGCAGAATGCGGAAATGGCATGAAAGATTCCCAACCAAATGGCCTTTTTCACCGGATACAGGAAGGAAAACCGCAGGGATAAAATGAACGCACCGATGCCCTCCACCAGGAACGTGCCCGCAAGCATCAGCTTTACCAGCCGAACCGCCCCGCCCAGCTCGTCCAGTGACATGGCCTGCTGAATAATGAGCCGTTCCCGAAGTCCAATACGTCGCCGCAGTGCAAAATAGAACAGGGACACCACGGTCATATAGCCCAGACCGCCGATCTGGATCAGGCACAGCAATATGACCTGGCCCAAGAAGGACCACTGGGTATAGGTATCCACCAGGGAAAGGCCCGTCACACAGGTGGCAGAGGTTGCCGTAAACAGGGCCGTCAGCCAGCCGCAGCTCTCGCCGCTTTTGGAGGCCGCCGGCAAAGCCAGCAAAGCCCCACCCAGCAGGATCACCGCCAGGAAGAACAGGGTCAGTACCCGGGCCGCATGGTCCGGTTTTTTCTTCAATTTTTCCCGAAACTGCGCCAAATACTTCCCCATAGCACTTTGGTCCTTTCTGGCCCCATGTCGGAATGGGGTGCTGCGGTTTTTTACCACAGCACCCCTCGATTTACAGGTTATTCTTGGGTTTCACCGGCCTCAATGAGGGCATTGATCATGGAAATGGCGGTTTCCCGGGCATTTCTGGTGACAGCGCCGCCTTTGACGGTGGAGTGATCCATAATGGAGAAATACATATTCTCCATACCGCAGGCCTCCAGGACGGGATTCCCCTCCAGGCTGAGCCGCACAGGATTGTTCCCGTCGTAGGGCAGGTCATAGTTTGCCAGTTCGTCCGTGAAATACTCCAGCTTCTGATTGGTGTAGCCATCGGAGATATTTTCACTCATCAGGTAGAAGGCGATCTCCTCCTCAGACATGTAAAGATACATTCTCTCCTGATTCTGACGGCCCACTTCGGTATCGCCCACAAAGAGCACGATGTACTGAATGTTGACCTGACCGTTGCCGTCCAGATCTTCCACCGCAGGGGTCAGCACCTGATCCAGAGCATCAAGCTGGGTATCGTCCACATAGTAATCTGTTGCAATGACCACGGTGGTGTCATAGCGCTCTTTTCTCAGAGAATCAAAGGTGATAAAGGCAATGATGCCCAGAATCACCACGCCCACCAGCAGAGGCCAGCGGTAATGATACCAGAACACATTGACAAACCAATGCTGAAATCCACCGTTTTCTTGAATGGTCTTTTTGAGTTTGCTCATAATCAATCCTTAATCCAGAGGCTTCATTGTGGGGAACAGCAGCACATCACGAATGGATGCGCTGTCGGTAAGCAGCATGATCAGACGGTCAACACCAAAGCCCAGGCCGCCTGTGGGAGGCATACCATACTCCAACGCATTGACAAAGTCATAGTCCACCTGAGCCTTGCTTTCAGGCTCCAGGGCCTTGCGCTCTGCCACCTGACGCTCAAAACGCTCACGCTGATCGATGGGATCGTTCAGCTCAGAGAAGGCATTGCCAAACTCGGTGGCGTTGATGAAATACTCAAACCGCTCGGTGAAGTCCGGATCATCGGGCTTGCGCTTTGCCAGGGGGCTGATCTCCACAGGGTAGTCATAGATGAAGGTGGGCTGGATCAAATTCTCTTCCACATAGGCATCGAAGAACTCTGCCAGAATGGCGCCCTTGGTGGGCACCTCAGGCAGCTCCACATGATGCTCCTTGGCGCAGGCGATGGCGTCGTCGTCGGTCTTCCAGTCGTTGAAATCCACACCGGAATACTTCTTGACTGCCTCTACCATGGTCAGTCTCTCCCAGTGGCCCAGGTCGATCTCCTTGCCCTGATAGGGCACCACCAGCGTGCCGCAGACATTCTGCGCCACAGTCTTCATCATATCCTCAACCAGATCCATCATGCCGTGGTAATCGGTGTAGGCCTGATAGAGCTCGATGGTAGTGAACTCAGGGTTGTGCTTGGGGTCCATGCCCTCGTTACGGAAGATACGGCCCACTTCATAGACCCGCTCCAGACCGCCTACAATGAGGCGCTTGAGGTACAGCTCGGTCTCGATGCGCAGAACCATATCCATATCCAGTGTATTGTGATGGGTATAGAAGGCACGGGCGGAAGCACCAATCTCAAAGGGGGTGAGGATGGGAGTCTCCACCTCCAGGAAGCCACGGCCATCCAGGAAAGCACGAAGCTCGCGCATAATGCGGCTGCGCTTCACAAAGGTCTCCTTGACCTCCGGATTCACGATCAGGTCCACATAGCGCTGACGATAACGGGTCTCCCGGTCCGTCAGGCCATGGAACTTCTCAGGCAGAGGCTGGAGATTCTTGGACAGCAGGGTGACCTTGCTGGCACGAACGGATATCTGACCCTTTTCGGTCTTGAACACCTCGCCCTGTACGCCTACAATGTCGCCAATGTCGCACTTTTTGAACCAGCTATAGTCCTCTTCGCCCACCAGATCACGGCGAACATAGAGCTGAACACGGTCGGACTCGTCCATCAGATCGCAGAAGGAGACCTTGCCCATGCCACGCTTGGACATGAGACGGCCCGCCACAGAGACGATTTTGCCCTCCAGCTCTTCAAAATTATTATTGATCTCCACTGCGTGGGTATCCACATCATACCGGGTCTCCCGGAAGGGGTCCCGTCCGGCTTCTCTCAGCGCAGTGAGCTTCTCACGGCGAACCTTTAACAGGTCGCCCAAATTTTCGGTATCATTTCTGTTCTCAGCCAAGGAATTTTCCTCCTATCAACGGGAAATTTTAATGACCTCGTACTCGATAACGCCCACAGGGGCCTCAACCTTAACGATGTCTCCCACACGGGCACCCACCATGGCACGGCCAAAGGGAGCATCATCGGACACACGGCCCTTCATGGGGTTTGCTTCCTGAGAGCCAACCAGCTCATAGGTAGACTCTTCATCCATTTCAATGTCCTTTACAGTGAAGGTGCAGCCCAGACCGATGTGATCGGTGGTGACATCATCCGCATTGATGATTACCGCATTGGCCAGAATCTCCTCCACCTCGGCAATGCGGCCATAGAGCTGCGCCTGCTGGGTTTTGGCTTCGTCATACTCACTGTTCTCGGAAAGGTCGCCATAACCACGGGCAACCTTGATCATTTCAGTAACTTCCTTGTCTCTGTCTGTCTTCAGATAGAGCAGTTCTGCTTCCAGTTCTTTCAGTCTTTCGGGGCTAAGTTTATATTCTTTTGCCATGATTAACACCTTTCTTAAACCGGCATTGCCGGAAGATATTTTAGTTTAGGGGTTCAGCGTACCTAGGGCAGCCTGAACCTGGGGATCCTCTTCAGGTTCCAGTTTGCCCTGGGCCAGCAGGGTGGCCAGCTCGGTATCCAGAACAAGCTCAATATCCGGGGTCACGCCCACATCTATCAGGCTTTCACCGCTGGGCGTATAGTATTTGCCGATGGACAAATTGACGCAGGAACCATCGGAAAGCTGCATGCCCACCTGATAGTAGCCCTTGCCAAAGGTCTTCTCACCGACCACCTTGCCCACACCGTATTCCTGAATACAGCAGGCGAAATACTCCGCCGCACTGTAGCTGCTGGCATTGACCAGGCAGGCCATGGGCATATCCACAAAGGAGGCGTCGGAGGTGACGATCTCCTCCTCACCGGCATAGTTGAGGGTATGGAACACAATTCCCTCAGGCAGCAGATAGTCCAGGAGCTTCGTCAGCTCAGACTTCAATCCGCCGGGGTTGTTTCTCACATCAAACAGAAGGCTTTCGGCGCCTTCAGCCTGAAGCTCCTCCACCAGTGCCTTAACAGTATCAGCACAGCCGGCGTCAAAATTGTCGATGACAATATAACCTACATTTCCGGCAATCAGGCTGCCTTCTGCCGGGATCAAGGTAAAGGAGCGCCGCTCCACCGTCAGGGTGATTTCGGCTTCTCCACGCAGAAACGTCAGCTCCACGGTGGTCCCCTCCACGCCCTTGACCATGTTTTTGGTCTCGGTCAGGGTGATCCCCGTAACGGTGGTGCCGTCCACGGCAGTGAGGATATCCCCCTCAAGGACACCTGCTTCTTCCGCAGAGCCTCCGTCGGTGACATCCGTCACTTCATACCCGATGAAATCCCCCGCCTCGTCGGAGTGAGCCAGAATGGTAATACCAACACCCACATAGGAATTGCTGATATTGTCCAGGTAGCTCTGGTAATCTTCCGCACTGACATAGTAGCTCCACCGATCTCCGATAGCCTCCACCACAGCATCCGCCATTGCGTCGCCCACCGCTGTCTCGTCCGGCTCCTCGCCAATGTAGTACGTGTCAATCAGATCCACCAGTTCTTCATATTTCTGGGCACCGGCAGTGAGCTCATTATCCGCCACAGTCGGGTTTAATGTGCTGTAGGAGATCACAAAGCCCAGCACTGTACCCATTAGAACACAGACCAAAGCCGTCAGATAACGGCGCAGCTTTTCTTCCATGTTCTTCCCCTCAAATCATAATCACGCCTGTGACGATTTGGGCAATGATGGGGATGATGATCAGCAGAGCTAAAACCCCTGCAATCACCGATGTCAAAATTTTCTGTTTCTTCTTTCTTGACATAAAATGCCTCCAAAAAATCAGTGCTTGTCAATAGAATCCAGGTACTTTTTGACCATCAGAGCCACCTTGAAGATGATAGCATGGTCAAATTCTCTCAGGTCCAGTCCGGTGATTTTCTTAATCTTTTCCAGACGATAGACCAGAGTATTTCTGTGAACAAAGAGCTTTCTGGAGGTCTCAGACACATTCAGATTGTTCTCAAAGAATTTATTGATGGTGAACAGGGTCTCCTGATCCAGAGAATCAATGGAATTCTTCTTAAAGACCTCAGACAGGAAAATCTCGCAGAGGGTGGTGGGAAGCTGATAGATCAGACGGCCCAGGCCCAGATTCTCATAGTTGATAAT
>CAZEPQ010000022.1:0-18537 GCA_964514175.1 uncultured Oscillospiraceae bacterium | reverse complement strand
CCGGCTTCTATGAGCTGATGAGTGACTTCATCGGCCCCTTCTTCGGCATGATCACCCGTGGTGACTGGCTGGACGAGATGGGGCTTAAGAACACCGACATCGATACCTATGACGAGCTGCATGATCTGCTGCTGAACATGAAGAGCAACTATGGCTGCACCACCGCCATTTACCTGGATTCCGCCGCTGTCGGCAACGACAACTTCTTGGCAGCCGGCTACGGCATCGCCTGCATGCTGGCCACCAATGCCAAGGAAAGCTATTGGATGGTTCAGGACGGCGTTGTCAAGGACGGCATCACCGGCGAAGGCTATAAGGAATACCTGACCATGCTGCATCAGTGGTACGAAGATGGCCTGATCTCCAAGGACTTCGCTTCCGCTGCAGGCGCAATGGATCCCTCCGGCATGGCTGAAATCACCTCCGGCAACTGCGGCGTGTTCTTCAACGGTGCTCCCATGCTGAGCATGTACTCCGCAATGTCTGACAACCCCGACTTCTATCTGGTTGGCCTCCCCGACCCCGTAAAGACCGAGGGCGAAAAGACCCACGTTGACACCACCGAGTACGACTTCGGCGCAGAGCGTATGAGCATCTCCACCAAGTGCGAGGATCCCGAACTGGCCATTCAGTACTGCGACTTCTGGTTCACCGACCTGGGCATTCAGCTTGCAAACTACGGCGCAGAAGGTCTTAGCTGCGAAGTGGTTGACGGCACCGCACAGTTCACCGATCTGGTTCTCAACAACCCCGATTTGGCCGCAGGCGACGCCATCTCCTTCTACACCGGCCGCAACTCCACTCCTTCCTGGTCCTCCAACTCCAAGCTGCTGGTTTCCTTCAACGAGTATGAAGCAGGCTGCTTCGAGGTTTGGGCAAACAGCCGTGACAACCGTGATGTATATCCCTACGTTGCTCAGTTGACCATCGACGAGAGCTACGAGATCTCCAAGCTGGCAGGCGACTATGAATCCTATGCTCTGGAGTGCCGTGACAAGTTCATCACCGGCGACATGGACATCGAAGCCGAATACGAGGCTTACGAGGCTGCTGTCCGTGAGATGGGTCTGACCCGCGCTCTGGAAATCAAGCAGGATGCCTATGATCGCTACATGGATAAGTAATCTGTAGAATACATCCCCTCCTTTCTTTCCCCCGTGGCCGCAGCACTCCGTGTGTTGCGGCCACACCTATAGAAAAAGAGCCCCGGAAAAGGATCACAGCGATCCCTTTCCGGGGCATTATTACGATTTAACCGTCGATTTCCAGGATATAACCCTTCTTGCCAGAATATTCGCTTACCACATTGGCTGCGTCATTGTAGTACCAGTTGCCATTTACCAGGAACATGGACAAATGATATTCATCGCCGCCACTGGGTTCGCCGGGATACCAGCAGGTATAATCCATGGACTCACCAGTCCGCCAGGATACAACGTCCCACTGATCCACAGAATCAACGTTCGCATCGAGCCACATAAATACCAGATTGTTGCTCTCGCCCAGTGCCGCACACTTGCTGAACTCTTCCTCGGAATTGATCGTCACCACGTGACCGCCACGGGCAGCCGCATCATCCTGTGCTTCCCACCAAGTGTAGTCACCTACAATTAGTTTGTAGGTATGTCCGTTCAATGTAAAGGAGGTCTCCGGGGTCGGTGTGGGGGACGGACTGGGAGAGGGAGAAGGAGACGGGGAGGGGGACGGACTGGGAGAGGGAGAAGGAGAGGGAGAAGGACTGGGTTTCACCGAAGGTGAAGGAGACGGACTGGGGCTGGGCTTGGTAGTCGGAGTTGGTGTGGGTGTAGGCGTAGGCGTGGGCGTTACCACAGCCTCTTCCTCTTCCATCACCACAGTAGCACCGGGCACCAAAACAGTTTCCGCCTCATCCGACTCCACCGGTTCGTCCGGCTCGGTCTTCTCAGGCACTTCAGAGGATTCCGGCGGTGCAATAGTGCCCACGCTGGGGCTGGGCGCTGCCTCTTCTTCAGGCTGCGCATCCTCTTCCTCATTCTGATTCAGGCTGGCAAGTCCGGCAATGGCTGCGGAATTGCTGGGATCCAGCTTTTCCAGAACCGTGTCATAATGTTCCTTTGCGGCCACCATATCGCTCTCGGCCTTGGCCTCATCGCCCAGCTTCAGATACGCTTCAATGGCAGACTTTTTCAGGGTGCTGTCCTTGAGTTCCTGAAAACCTCTCAAATAGGCATCTGCCGCGTTTTCGGGCTGTTCAATGGTTTCGTAGGTCTTCGCTAGAAGTTCATAGGTCTCTACGGTAGCCTCCCCACTGGCGATGATTTCCTCCAGTTGGGAAATGGCCTCCTGATAATTTGCCTGTTCATACTGCTGCTGTGCCATGGTCAGGGGCGATTCCTCTTCCTCAGAGCCTACGATCCCCAACTGGAACGCCATCACAACGCCCACGGCAATGACAGCCACCAAAAGCACCGCTGCAATAATTGTAACAACGAGACCGCCCTTCTTGCCCTGGTTCACAGGATTCTGGCGAACACCGGGATTGGAGGCCTCTTCATTCGCGTTGCTTCTGCCCCGCTGGAATGCATACGCACCACCCGCGGCAGCAGCTTCATCCGCCTGCTGCGCTCCGAAATAATCAGAAGCTTCATATGTAAATTCACCTTGATCATTCGTCCCTTCCACGGGCACCACCGGGACTTCCGGCTGCTGATAGCGCTCATAGGCTACAAATTCGTCAGATTCTTCAACAAACGAAGTACCACAGGCCGTGCAGAACTTGGATTCCACAGCCAATGCCTGTCCGCATTGGGGACAAATCTTGTATACAGCATCAGACATATATTTCATTCCTTTCGTGAAAACAACTTCAATATTAGGCCGCAAAACGGCTCCTTGCTATTATAGCATAGATTTTCCCCTTTGTGTGAGTTATCCATGAAATTTGTCAAAAATTAAGAAAATAAGTTTTTCCATCATTCTCTCCCGAAAAATTCTCCTTACAACCTCCGAAAATCGTCGATTGATGGTAGAAAAATAAAAGTATTTGCGGTATACTATCATCATAAACTTTCCCGGAGGTTCTTTTATGGCCAAACGTTTTTTTATTTCTCTGCTTTTAATTCTTGTTGTCGTCGCTGTCATTGCCTGTTGTGCTACCGCAATTTTTTCAGGCCAGTACGACGCACTGGTTGCCTTGCAGGCAGAAGCCAATGATTCATCCGCGGATAATTCTCTTCCGCAACTAATTCTCACAGATACTACGGGCGATAGCACTGTTGAAACCACAGAAAAGCCTACCATGCTGGAGGATTATAACACCGAGGAAATACCCGGCCCAGCAGTTGAATCCACTGCGGATACCTCTGCTGATACCCCCGCCGAAGTCACCAATGATACCAATACCACCCGCGCAAAAGTGATGTTGGATGAAATGACCCTGGAGGAAAAGATCTATCAGATGCTCTTTGTCACCCCCGAAGCCCTCACTGGCTACACCAAGGTCACCCAGAGCGGCAATGCCACAAAATCAGCTCTGGAAAAGCGACCTGTGGGCGGCATTATCTATTTTTCCAGCAATCTGGTCACAGTGGATCAGACCACAGAAATGATCTCCAATATTCAGTCTTTTTCCAATGAGCTCACCGGTCGCGGCTTGTTTATCGGCGTGGACGAAGAAGGCGGCAGCGTTGCCCGTGTGGCTGACAATCTTGGCACCACAGCCTTTGATGATATGGCGGTCTATGGCACAGACAGTGACACCGATGTGGTCTATGACATCGGCGCCACCCAGGCAGAAGAACTCACTGCTCTGGGCTTCAATGTGAACTTCTCTCCCGTGGCAGACGTGCTTACCAACGAAGATAACACCGTGGTCAGCGACCGCAGCTTTGGCTCCGACACAGACACCGTCTCTGAAATGGTTTCCGCAGTTGTATCCGGTCTTACCGACGGCGGTATGCTCTGCGCCCCCAAGCACTTCCCCGGCCACGGCAGCACCGGCGAAGATACGCACAATGGCTATGCTGCCTCTGACCGCACCATTGAAGAGCTGACTGAATGCGATTTCAAGCCCTTCCAGGCCGCCATTGACGCAGGCGCCCCCATGATTATGGTCGGTCATATGACCATGACCGAAATTGATCCGGACAACCCCGCCTGCCTCTCCGGCACCATTGTCACCGGTATTCTTCGGGAGCAGTTGGGCTATGACGGTATCATCATCACCGACGCACTGAACATGAGCGCCATCACCGATTCTTATACCAATGCGGAAGCTGCTGTAGCCGCAATTTCTGCCGGCTGTGATATGCTCCTGTGCATCTCCAACATTGACTCTGTGGTAAACGCAGTGGTCAAAGCCGTAGAAGAGGGCACCATTCAGGAGTCCTCCATTGACAGCAGTGTCCAGCGTATTCTCACTGCCAAATATCGCTACGGTATCATTTCCTGATTCAGCTACCCAAATCGGGCCGCAATTCCGCGGCCCGATTTTTTATACATATGCGCCCAAGCGCTGTTCCCACTCCGTCTGGGTTCGTTGTCTCACGAGGCTCAGTGTCATTCTTTCGTGGACGATCTCGCCGGATTCCACATCCTTATACTCAAACACCACAATGGTGACAAGATGGCACGGCATCAATTGCTCCAGAAGCCTGAACTGAAACACCGGGTCCTTTTCGATGACCAGCAGCTCCGTCAGTCCCACAATCACCTGAAATTGCGTCCCCATTTCTCCAATGGTGGCATAAATCCCGCAGGCTTCCAGGGTCCTCTCCAACGCATCGGCACTACAGCACAGATTGTCTGTCCGAAACAGTGTCTCCAATGCGACTCTGCGGCGATCTATCGTTTCTGCCGCCATCATAGGAAACAGTGCCTTCGCCTTTTCCAAGCCCTCGCCCTCTGCGGTCTCAACCAGGCTTTCCCTGAGATACCCTCCCAACAGCGCCTGCGTGCTGTCCAAAGCAGCCCCCAGCGCCTTGAGTTCTCCGCCGTTATACCCTTCGCCGCTGTATACTCCCAGGGGCCGCAGCATCCGCCAAAGATAATCAAAATACACCTTACATTCCCTCCAGTGTCAGGGATGCCAGCACCGGCTGCTGACTCTCAGCCAACACCACATCCGCTGTCGGCTGTGTAAAGATGATGTTCTCAATGGTTCCCGTATCCATGGCACAATGGCTAAGTGCTGCCAGATACAGAGTTTTTCCCATCTGTTTTCCTGTGAAACATCCGGCGATGGCCCGTGTCACAGCACTCTGTGCCTGTGCAAGGGTATAGCCCGCAGCAGGCAGAATGCTGGCCACCACCGCCACTGCGATTTCCTCAGGAACGCTGACCACCACTTCGATTCCCAATTCCCGGCGGTCATTCAACAGTTCTTCCAACTGTTCCACTGCCTCATCCGTCACCGTGCCGCTGTCTGAGGTCACCAGAAGCCCCACAGACCCGGCACCGTTGATTCTGGGCACCACCTGAACTCCGTCGATTCCATCCACACTGAGGGCCAAATCTCTGTAGTAGGCAATATTGGCACCATTGGACAGGCCACTGTATGCCTCCAGAATGCGGCAGCGATAGCTCTCATCCGTTTCTCCGTCCCGTCCACCGGTAAATGCCTCCGGATTTGTCACCGTCTCAACGCCGTCCGGTGCAGTCTGCATCAATGTGATACTTCCGGCCATTACATTGCCCTGGCTGCCGCATTCCACCGCCTGGGCAGTTACATCCACAAAGGTCTCCCCTGCCGTCAAAACTGCCTTCTCCAGAGTTTCAAACGCCACACTCTCCCCGGTGAGACAAACCGTTCCCGCTTCGATGGCCAGATCCACCGTCAGAGCAGCGGAGATTCCAAAGCGCAAAATCCCAACAGCCTGTCTTTCGACGACCCGCTCCACGCCTCGGAGCTGACCATGAAGATCCAGGCTCTCGCCCTGTGCCGTCTGCGGAAAGGCCTGCCGATAAACATAGTCTCCGTAATGATACAAACTCATAATCTGCGCCGCCGCAGCCCGAAGCCGCACCGTCAGATCGCTCTCACTGTATAATTCATAGCCGGTTTCCTCTAAAAAGGTATCCAGCATTTCCTGGTAAATTTCCGTTTCCGTCAACTGACCACCACCTCCACCTGAAATGTCTCATTTTCATATTCCATGCTGATTTCCACCGCCAGCACATCCGATTCCGACACCTTCACTTCCGTGACGGTGATCCCCATAGGCGTCAGCGCTTCCTGGGCATATATTTTTGCCATTGCGGTTCTGACCGACGGTTTTTCCCGTTCCAGTGTGTACAGTCGGCTTCCCAGCTCCGGCAACACCGAAAAGCTGCCCCGTCGAACACGCAGTAGAAACAGTGCCTCCTCTAAAACTCTCCGGCTCCCGCTTACGGACTGAAATCCCCCTGCATCATTGGGGACGTAATCTCTGTCCCGCAGCTTCAGACTCATATCGTCAGCTCCTCTCCGTTCACAAACACCCTGCCCTCCAGCAAAATTCTTCCATCATTTTTCAGCCACACCGATGCGCCCTCCGAGAAGATTCGAATCTCTCCCGGCTCCATTCCTTCTGCATTTTCCATTTCTGCTCCGGCGATACAGTCCTCCATACCGGCCTTAATGACCAGAACCCCCTGGCCTCGCTTTGGAACCCAGCACACGCCTCCCGGCGCAAACATGGCCCGCTGACTTTGATGGCCGGAGGACACCACAGTATTGACCTCCCCGCCCAGCGAAATTGTCTCCAACGTCCCCAGCTCTGTGTCATTGCTGCGTTGCTTCCACATTTCCGAAAGAAACATATTCCCCTTCCCTTCTAGCTGATCTGCCGCAGGCAGAGCTTACAGAGGCTTCCATCGCTGCCGAAACTGTTCTCCGTCTCCACCACATGAAAGCTCCCCGATACACCGATTTTTGTCAGCCTTGCATCGATTACATCCGTCGGCTGTGCAAAAAACAGCTCCGGCACTGTTACCTCCAGGATCCGAAACTCTTTTTTAGAATCCTGAAGTGTTCGCTGCGCTGACTTCAATCCTGCCCTGCATCGATTTCTTCTTGGTATTGTCATACGATGGGTGGCACAACCGCCCATGGCAAGGAAGGCCGGATCCCTCACCTTTTGCTCATAGTAGGTTCCCACATACTTCGCCGCCACCGTGGTATACACCCCATATCTGGTCTGCCTCCACAGTGTCTTCTGGACGCAGCTTTCATCTAAGGTCCGTTTTGCCCCCTGCCCGGATGAGATCACCAGTGTCCCATCGGGCAAAAATCTGGGCTGTATTCCCGCTGCCCACAGACAAAACCCGCAAAGCGCGTCCCAGCAGCATTCTCCGTAGTCCACCGCATAACTGGTAAGCCGATAATTGCTGTCATATTTCACCGCCGTAATGCCGTACGGTGTCACATAATTTTTTAGAATGTCCCCCAACCGTACCCAATAATATTCCTTTTCCGCCACCTGATTGTCCATCAGGAGCCCCGCCATCCCCCGTCCATGAATCTCTACCAACAGGCCGTTTTCATCCCAGCACACCTCGTATTCATCCACAATTCCATAGAATCGCAGGGTGCTGTTTTCCCAGCCTTCAAACCGAACCGCCATTTTCAGAATGGCTTCCCACTGCCGGTCATAGCAAAATGCCAGTGAAAAGCTGTCACTGCTGCCGCCATCGGTATGGATCAATCGCCAGTTCAGCAAAGTCGGCAGCGTTTTCTTGCTGCCATCTGCTAGAATTACGTTTCCGATCATGGGATCATCACCACCCCGCCCACCGTCAGTGCGTTGGGATTTTCAATCCAACTATTTGCCGCCAGCAGAATGTCTGCGGTAGACCCATACATGGCCGCAATCTCCCACAGGTTTTCTCCACTCTGAACCACATGCTTTTCTGAGGTGCCGCCTGTGGCTGATGCCCCCATATTCTCACTGTCATCCTCACAGAAAGTAAAACGGTACAGCACATAATCCTCCCGCGGCTCCTGCAACAACTCCAATTCTGTAAAAACAGCCTGCTTGAACTGTAGCACCGGGTGCAGCAATCGCCCTGTGCCGCCCTCTTCAAAAACCTGCAGCAGCTCCAGCATATATCCATAGGCCCTTTCTCCGAAGAATTCTCCGTTTCCGGACAGCACACGAAGCCCTTTTCCCAAATCCTCCAGATAATACCCGCCTCCGGCGAACTTGTGGGGCACAGTCTGTCTTTGGGTGGTCAAGCTGCATGTATATGGATTGTTGGGCCATATAAAATTCTTAAATCGCATATTGATCAAGCTCTATGTACCTCCTAAGAATACCGTCTGGCGTCCCGCTGAAAGAACATGGACAGCGCCTCCGGTCCCATTTCCGCCTGTCGCTGTGTTCCGATGCTTCCCGTCCATAAAGTGGCAGCCTTATCGCTGGTTCCCTTCCTCCAGGGCGGCTCTGCCGCCTGCCTTTCAGGCCCCACCGCCCCAAGCACCACCTGCTCCATGCTTTCAAGAACCCTTGTCAGCACTTTTTGCTTTCTCTCTTCCGTATCAGCAGCATTTCCCGCCGCCATTTCGTAATCCGCCTTTTCAGTCCACCCGCCTTCCTCTTCCATGAGTTCAGCCACCACCCCATTAATCCCGCCCACAGCATACTTTTTCGCAGCATCCCAGGTCAGAACCTTTTTGATTTTTTCCGGCGAGTGCTGTGTGAAGGGTTCCTCCTGCATCTGTAGGATCTCCATAATATAGTCATCCACCGTGTTTCATCTCCTCAAACCGTGCCTCGTCAAACTGCGGATTGACTTCCTGTTCCCGGTTCAGCTCTCTTCCGCAGCAGCCGCATCTGTGCTGCTCCGCCCGACTTCGACAGTCAGGACAAAGGCGTTCCAGTGTTTCCTCCCGGTCCAGCATCAGTTGCAGCACACAGTAGAGGTAATCCCCCTCCGTCATTTCCCTGGCACGGTTTTCCGAGGGCAGCACCCCAAAGGTTTTAAGCACCTTCCATCGAATCCGCTCCATGGGTTCCCGGCCCAACTTTTCCACCAACGCATGAACCCGCTCTCCCTGTCCGCAATCTGGATCTACACGGCTGGCCAAGCTTCGGTACGCCCTAATCTCATCAGCGATTTTTTCGGCGCTCCAGGTCTTCAGCACTTCCGCCCCTGTGGAAAATACCTGTGTATTTCCCCGTACTACCGCCCATCGGAGTATGCAGGCATTCCCCCGAAGGGCCGCAGTGTCCTTTCCGCCGCTCAATTCCTCTGCCTCCTGCCTTGCTTGCATCAATTCCCAGGCCGACAGGATCCGCAGTTCATGTCCCTGTCTTTGCGCGCTCCGCTTACCTGCCAACAGTTCCAGCAGCTCCCCTTCCATCAGTTCTCCAGCTCCATTCGTCCCGTCGCCGTTAGGCTGACCTTCTCCAGAACAGTACCACCCAGGGACGTACTTTCTTCCAGACTGCTCCACTGGCATCCGGTGTAGATCACCCTCCGTCCCGGTTTCACGATCACCAGGGAGAAATCCTCCATTTCATAGAAGTTCAGCCCATCCTTCAGAGCCTTGTCCGTTGCATAAAGCCGGGTCAGTTCCAACGTATACTTGCTCAAGCCACGGATCGTTGCCACAGGCTCCTGTTGTCCAAAGGCTTCAATATTCTTGCTGCTTCTGGTGGTAACTGCCCGATAGGACTGCACCACCGCCACCTTTGTTCCGTCACATTCCAGATAAATGTCGGCACTGGTGGGAATTTTCACTGTTTCCATATCTGCTTCCTCCTGTTATACAGTAATGTACGCCGTCAGATAAATACGGCTAAGTCCCTTGGCCACAACGAAGGAAAATGTCACCACGCAAATCGTGGGATCATCCTCATCTGCCGTCACAGAGATGTCTCCGTAGTCATTGATGATCTCCCGATTCTTTCGATTTTCCAGTTCCACCACCACCTGCGAACGAATGGCTCCCCTGGTGGTCTCATTGTTCTTCTTCCGAATAAACTTGGCCTTCAGGGCGTTGCGAACACCGGGGATCACATCATCCACAATTCGAATCGTAGTGACCTCCCGCCAGGAAGCATCCGCAACCCCATCGGTGGTGGTTCGGGTCGTCACCGCACGAATAAGGCTGACCGCACCTCCCAGGGACTCCAACTGGGATACACCGCCCTGAACCAGGCTGTCGATCTCGGCTTCCGTAAACCGCTGCGAAACACTGACCAATCCCTTCAGTGCAACGCCGTGAACCGGTACTGCCGGATCTGCTTCCCCCGCCAGCAATCCCGCCACCGCCGCCGCACCGTATATCCCGCCGGACTTCTCATCCCAACTGAGTTTTGCACTGCCGGTAACCAGGATCATACGTTCCGAGTTCAGTGTTTCCGCACGGGATATCATGGGTGTAACCGCCGTGCTGGCCATACTGACCACGCCAATGCACTCGTTTCCTTCCTCCGCAGCCGCCAGAATTACATTTTTCAGTTCCTCCTGAACGTCCTCATACTCGCAGTCGCAAATCAGAAAGCTGGCCTTTTTTTCTGCCAGCAGCATCTTTGCCGCTGTGCTGTAGCTGGCCACGCTGTCGTCCGCAGCCGGATATACCAGCACAGTTCCCGCGCCATTAAGAAGCAACAACCTAACCAGATTCAGAGCCACCGTTTCCGAACTGAGCAGTTTTTCTGCCTGACTTACCGATGTAATGGTCAAAAGGCCGCTGCCTGCAATCTCTGCCGCCAGAGCCACAGTCTGGTTCCCACTGCCTGAAACCAGCACCGTCGACATTTCATAATTCGAATATATCCCCGGTCTTTCGTGATAATCCATTTGGATTCTCCTCTCATTTCATTGTTAAAACAGGGCTGCATCACCAAGCTAATGCAGCCCCATGTACTTACCGCACCGAAGCCTCTATGCGGAAATCTTCCAGCTTGGTTTTCTCCTCTGTTCTGGTTCCATACGCCATCACACGACTGGATACCACCATCTCCTGCCGAAAGCAATCTCTGAGACTGTCATACTCTGCTTCCCCGCAACTGATTGCCCGGGCCCCCAACACATCAGGGGCCGCCATAAGCGCGTTCAAGGTTTCCTCCGCAAATTCTTCCGCGCCACAGCCACCGCTGCCCTTGGGGTTCAACAGCACCAACGCAAATTTCACATCCAAGGTCATCCCATAGACCTCATCCCCATCCGCATTTGCTCCCAGATAGTGGTATAGCGCCCCCTGTTCCGCTGTGACCTGCCGCAAACTGATATAAAGTCCCCGTTCTGTCACCTGCTTCCCCAGGCTCCATTCCCGGGCATTGCCGGCAGAGATTCCCGCATCAGCAAGGCCTTTCCGAAGGGTCTCCTTCAGATCAAGCATCTTCATCGCCTCCCCGGATCAACAATGCCCACCAATAGAGCTTCTGTCCTCCCACCTGATAAAGTTCCTTCCGCCGGATAAAATAGCAGTTCTCTCCATCCTCCACTGCTACAGCTTCCGTAAGGTCTCCTTCCACCAGTCCGTAATATTGATAGCTCCCCGGAGGGAAAAATCCATCCGCTAACCCGCTAATACTTCTTGCAGCCTGAGAAACACTATGAACCGGATCAATGATCGCTTTGGTATAGACCTCTCCTTCCGCTGTTCTGAGAATCACCGTTTTCCCCAGTGTAGAAATCTTCGAGGCAATTACCTCTTCTGCCCATTCCATACTATACCCTCCGGAATCCAAATCTGTCATCCTTCAGCCATGGTTCCAACATGCCCAATGCCGCCGAGGCAAATCGGTCTCCCTCCCGAGTCACCGACAGGCTTACAGAGCCTGCAGTAAAGCTGTTGACCGCGCCCACACCGACACCGTCCTCCCAGGCCTTGGATGCCATGGCTGCCACCGCAATGGGAAAGGCCTTTCCGCATTCCTCCACCGTGACACCATCCCGCAGACGGAGCAAAAGGCTGTCATAAGATGCCTGACAAAGTGCCGCCAGCAACGCGTCTTCTTCATCCGCCCCGCACAGCTTTGCCGCAATGGTAAGAATCTCGTCCATCTTACACCTTCAGCACCTTCACTGCGTCCTCCTGGATCTTGGAGAAGCCCACAATGCTGGTGATAGCCGCGCGCTCGATCTGGCGGTCAATGAGCTTGTCGTATTCCAGGGTCACATCCCCGGATTTCACCATCTCCAGTGCGTATCTGCGGTCCAGGCCAATGATGGTACCTTCCTCCATGCTGTCATTGCGAATGAGCTTGGCACCCAGAGGTGAGATCACATTGCCCTTGTTGTGGAAATCGAAACCTGCCAGGGGATTCTTCATTTCCTCCATATTCAGCAGCTCCACCAGCATATCTGAGGACACCACCAAAGTGTTCATCTCATAGGGATGGAACAGACTCCAGAACTTCACCAGCGCTTCGTAGTCCAGGAAACCGCCGGTGCCGCCGATGATGCTGTCGCCGGTGCTGTACAGAGGAGCTCCGTTGGAGTTGTTGTCGCCTGAGATAAGGCACTCCACCGCGTCATCCATAAGCTGCTGCTGCATGTGGGCGCCAATCTGCCGCAGCATTACAGAAAAGAGATCCAGCCGCTGATATCGAATTGCTTCATAGGACGCACTGAGAATTCTGCCCCGCTTTTTCAGTGCGACCACATTTTCCCGAATATATACACCGGTCTCAGGGATGGATGCGCCCTCTCCCACTTCTGCCAGCGCCTTCATATCATCATTGGGAACGGAATACATAGAGCGATAGTCCATGGAATTGATGCTGGTCACCGTCGCCACAATGTCCTTCAGGCAATCCGCCCCCTCCATTCCCTGCCGGATCATTCTGGATACATACTCCGGGAACAGTGCGGCAGAATCCATGGTGGCAAAAATTTTGTCCACGCAGTCAGAATTGGGTCCCTTCACCTTGATGTCAAACCGTTTGAGCTGCCGCTGAAACGCATCCAGGTTTTCATACTGTGTGCCCCGATAGTTCTCACTGGGATCGAGCCGCTCCAACACCTGAGAAAAGCTCTTACCGCTTTCTCCATACATACCTTTTTCCAGTCTCAGGTTGTCAAATGCCATCATCGTTTGCTCCTTTCCTTACAGTAAAAATGTGACAGTCTTTTCTGTGGTGTCCACAGCCACCACCAAGCGGCTTACATTGCCCTCCACAGCGGACTGGGCCTTGACATAGCCAGAATCATCGGTCACCAGCTCACAATAACCCACTGTAGGCGCCGTAGCGCCGCTGTAGGGCAGTGTCACAAAACCCCTTACCTGAATGGTCGCCACCCCATTTTTCTGCCAGAGGCAATATCCATGGAATACCTTGCCGGACTCCGCCCATTCCACAGTGTTATTGTCCGAAATAACGACCACACAACCGACATCCACACCGTGATCCACAAAGGTGGCTGCCACCTCTCCAATTCCGTTATAGCTGTACATAAAATTTCCTCCTCATAAATTAAATCAGATATGCATCTTTGTCGCACTGTTCCGTTACATCAGCCGCCAATTGGCTTTCTCCGCAGTAACACTGCGACATTTTCTTTTTCAGACCAGCGTGAAGCTTGTCCAGCGTCTCTTCCTCCAGCTCCAGCGCCAACTGCTCCAGTTCCTTGCGGCTGAGTCCCAGCTCCAGGGCTACGCCCATGCGGGCCACCTCTCGCTCTTTCTCAAGCCGTTTTTCCTCCCCATAGAGGGCCAGTTGTTTCAGTCGGCCAAGCTCTTTTTTCAGGCTCTCCAAACCGCTCTGCTCCACATATTCCTTCAGGCTCATACTCTCACCTCCCTTCCAGTGCTTTACCACCCCTGCTTTGGGCTGTGCCGGTACTGCCACAAAGGAAAATTCATATGCGTCGCTGGGTTGCTTCAGGATTCCCACACAAGTCTCTCCTTCATAGCATCGCCCCAGCTGATGACCGCAGGCCCCGATGTCTCCACCGCAGATAGAGCACTCCTTTTTCCCCATACTGCAAGAAATACTGACCTCCTTTCGGATGCCGCTTTCAATATCCGCGATCAGGCTTTCCTTACCCTCTCTGGGGATGTATGCCCAGGCCTTGAGCCAGCAGCCATCCCCCTCCGACACCACTTCCGTATCAAAGATTCTGGCCGCCTGCTTTTCCGCGGACCAGTTATGATCCACGATACCGGGTTTTCCCACAAACAGCCGCCCCAACTCAGGCAGCGCCTCCGTGGCAAAACGCTCATAGTCCCGATCTACCTGGTCATCGCAGAGCCTTACCGCAAAGACGTAAACCTCTTCTGCCTTCAAGGGTGTTTTGCTCTGCATGTTCACCCGTTCCAGTTGCCGCTCATCCGGCGTGCCTCCCGCCAGGGGCATTCCCTGTTTTTCAATCTTCATCTGCTTCCTCCCTCAATAAGTTTTCCGTCTGGACACGGTACAGCTCTGTTTTTGCTTCCTCCACCATATCCTGAAGAGAAATATCCTCCCAAACGATTTCAAATCCGCAGTCCCAGCCCCGCAGCCGCAGGAATGTACCGGCGATTTTCTCCAGAGCAGGCGTCACCGCCCGTCGGATCGCCCACAGTTCCGAGGTAAGCATGTCTGCCTGTTGCTGGCTCATGCGCTCTGTAGAGGACCAACTGAGCCCCAGCAGGAAGGGCGGCAGCCCTGTTTTCGCCACCAGTTGTTCCAGGATCTGCTTCACCGGCACCTCCGAATCCAGCACCGGTCCGTCCGCGCCGATCACCTTGATCTCCACATCGCCCACTGCCACGAAGTCCCGAACCGCCCCGCTTTTGGTCTCCTCCATGGCACGGCTCCACTGATTGGCCATGGTGGCGAGGCGATTTTCCACCGTAGTCTGATCCACGCTCTCATTTCCAGGCTTATAGACCACGGAATAGCGAACATTTCCTGCCCTCTCCCAGTTTCGCCCCACAGTCTCATAAATCTTCATCAAGATTTCCGCCAAAAAGGGCATACTGCGGAAAATGCTGACGCCGTAGGGATTCCCCACCTCAGGATTCAGTGTGGAAAACAGCAAAAGATTCTGCCTTGGCAGCGGTATCACCATGCCGAATTCATTTGGCCCGCAAATGGTAATGTCCAGCGGCGATTGCCCCTGTTGAACCTCCATTCGGGTCACATCTCCCCAAAGCACTGCCTGAATCCCCTGCTGGTCCGTCACCATCTCACCTACGGCCCTGCCATAGGTCAGCATACTGTCCAAGTAGCTGCTGAGAAAACTGTCCAGTCCCACCTGTCCACGCCCCACGGGAACGTTTTTGGCAAACCGATCCACCTCTGCCTGTGCCCCCGGGGCCGTGCAGGTGATGGTAAATCCGCCCACCAGTCGGATGATCTTTCCCACTGCTGCATCCAAAAGCGGAATGCTCTGCCGAATCCCCCGGTAGAGGGCCCCTTCGCTGCCCCCCAGGGATACCTGGCCTCCCAGTCCTCCAAACCGAAAGCTTTCATCCGTTCGGAGCTGAGTGGCAGCCACACCGCCGCCCCGTGCTTTTTTCCACAATCTCATCTGTGATCCCTCCTACTTAATTTTTCTGGTCACCACCTGGGCACCAAAGGGTCTTTCAACCCCACCCAGGATGGTGGCTGTAAAATAGCGCATGTCGTCCATGGCATGGTCATATTCTTTTCTGATGGCATCCTTGTCGGTCTTATCTGCCCAGACGTACAGTTCCATTTCTCTGAGGCAGTCGCAGCACCCCAGGCATATTTTGATTTTCCCGGTTTTTAGTGCATCCGCCGTCTTCCTGATTCCGCTGAGCACATCATTGTCTGCCTTTTTCACATTCCAGCCCTCCCGGCGCAGCAGTTCCGAAAAGCTCGCCGCCGACGGATCAATAATTACGGCCCGGATCTTCCTTCCTCCGGCCAATTTTTTCAGTTCCCTTGCGTATTCTCCGTCAGTCATCTGCCGCCCTTCCCGCTTGGAATCGTAATAGAATTCCTTCAATCGGTACCAAACACCGTCCTTGCTGCCCCACAGTCCAAAGGATGCCGGATTCACTGTTCCGTAGTCACAGGAAATGTAATATTCCCCACAGGGCTCCTCCGGATTTTCCACCGCCATGTCCTGTGTGAAGAATTCATACACCCGCCCCTCCACACTGACCCATTTCCCCAGCACAAACCGCTGATAAAAGCTTCCGGCGTAGAGCCGCTGATATCTGGCCCGAATATCCGCCGTCAGGGAGGGATTGTCCTCCATGGTAAAGTGCAGATACAGGGCTTTTTTCTGCTCTGCCCCCAAGATCCATTCCTTGTAGAACCAATGTCCCGGCCCCTCCGGATTGCAGTTAAACCAAATCCGGCTCCCTGCCAGTGAGCATCGGGCCACCGCCTGCTCCACAAAGCTTTTGGGCATCAGCGCCACCTCATCCATCAGAACGCCCCCGAAGGTCACGCCCTGGATCAGAGAGGCCGAGCCTTCGTCCTTGCCGCCGAACTGATAAAACTCATTGGTTCGCCCCTTCCAGCTCACCACCAGCAGATTTTCTGACCGTTTTTCCGTGCATTTCAGCCCCAGTTCCTTCAGGATCGGCACGATTTCCTTTAGCACATTCCGCCGCAGTGAAATGATGGTACGCCCGCAAAGTCCGAATCGCCGCCCGTTGAAACAGCACATGGCCCAAAGGAAGAAGCTGAGGCTCATGCTCAGGGTCTTACCGGACCGCACCGCCCCATCACAAATAATGGCCTCCAGCCCGTGGTATGGACTTTTCCCTGTCCACCAGGTCAGCACCGTCCTCTGCTTTTGAGAAAACTTTGTAAGGGACGTCAACCGCCTTCCCCCTCCTGCAAAGATCTGAGAAAGGCTTCCGCCCCATCCTCATCGGTTTTCAGTAGCTCCAAAAGCCGGTTGAGGATGCTCACCCGGTCAATGAGCTTCAGCTCAATGTTGCCGTTGGCGCCTTTCTTCACCTCACTCACCAGACTCAGATCCACGTTATCATCCGTCCACCGCCCCTCCAGCAAAACGGCACATTCACTGCCATTTCCGAAGCCCAGCCTGACCAGCCGTTCCAACACATCCTCATACCCGATCTTCTCCGTCATTCCCTGATGCTCTTCCATAAAATATCTCCTTTCACCCTTATCTCCCCCGCCCTGTTTTTTCACCATTTTTTCATCCGGATTTCCGGGAAAATAAAAAAGAAAAAGGGATTTGTGAAAATCTCACAAATCCCTCATCTTGAAATTGTACAAAAAAACTTTCAAAAACCTCTTTACAAAGGAAAATCCTTTTGCTATAATACAACCATAAACAATAACAATTCTCATTAGTGCCAAGAAAGGAGTTGAAAATGTGATGCAGCGATTCAGCAAAAAGCGTCAGGCAATTTACAACTGTCTCTGCGCCACCAACTCCCACCCCACCGCAGATTGGATCTACCAGCAGCTCCACCCGGTATACCCGGACCTGAGCCTGGGCACCGTCTATCGGAATCTGTCCCAGCTTAAAGATGCCGGCATGATTCAGTCCGTTGGCGTGGTAAACGGTCAGGAGCGCTTCGACGCTGACATTTCCCCCCATCCCCATCTGGTCTGTACCGGCTGCGGCTCCGTGGCAGACCTGCACATGGACCTTCCCGACAGCCTTGTATCCGACGCCCAGGACCAAAGTGGTTATCTGATCACCGGCGTCTCCCTTCGGTTCCAGGGTCGTTGTCCCGACTGCCGCAGGCAAACCATTTCATAAACAACAATAAACAATAAAACAATTTAATTTTGGAGGTAAATTATTATGGCAAAGTATGTATGCAATGTTTGTGGTTATGTTCACGAAGGCGATTCCGCTCCCGAGAAATGTCCTCTCTGCGGCGTTGGCCCCGATAAGTTCACCAAGGTAGAGGAGAAGGCTCCCGAGACCACCAAGTGGGTATGTTCCGTCTGCGGCTACATCCATGAGGGTTCCAATCCCCCCGAAAAGTGCCCCCTCTGCGGTGTCGGCCCTGAGAAGTTCTCCAAGATGGAAGAAACCACCTACGGCACCGAGCACATTGTCGGCATCGCCGCTGACGCTCCCGAGGACATCAAGGCAGACCTGCGGGCAAATTTTGAAGCCGAGTGCTGCGAGGTAGGCATGTACCTTGCCATGGCCCGTGTGGCTCACCGTGAGGGCTACCCCGAGATCGGCCTGTACTGGGAGAAGGCAGCCTATGAAGAGGCTGAGCATGCTTCCAAGTTCGCCGAACTGCTGGGCGAGGTCGTCACCGACTCCACCAAGAAGAACCTGGAACTCCGCATTGACGCTGAGATCGGTGCCACCAACGGCAAGTTCGATCTGGCAAAGCGCGCCAAGAAGCTGGATCTGGATGCCATCCACGACACCGTTCACGAAATGGCCAAGGACGAAGCAAGACACGGCAGAGCATTCCAGGGCCTCCTGGCTCGTTACTTCAAGTAATCCCCCAACCTATTGCAAATAAAGGATTTTTCCGGGAGGAAGCCGAGTGATCGGTTTCCTCCCTTTTTTGCGTGGGTTTCTCTAAAAGGTGGATAAAAAAGTGGTAATTGACCTTCTTTTTGCCCCTCCGAAAAGCCAAAAGTGGATATTGAAAAAGTGGATATTTTTATTATACGGCATGTGTTGTTCACGATACAAGTCCTTAACCTTTTATTA
>CAZEPQ010000021.1:0-18810 GCA_964514175.1 uncultured Oscillospiraceae bacterium | reverse complement strand
TTAGGGCTAACTGGAGACCTTTTTTATTTTGCGCTATTTTGCAACGTGCCCATTTCTACATAGGTATATGTGACAGAATCGTAAAATATGATATATTTTTTTCTCGGTGGGGAGACGGGATAATTTTGTAGGCTTTGCATATTGCATTTACTGCGTTAAAACGATAAAATATTCCCGGAGGTGGGGAAGGTGAAGAAATATGCTCCTGTGTTGATTATTCTGGCGGGCTGCCTGTGGGGAACCATGGGCCTATTCGTGCGTAAGCTCAATGCCATGGGACTTGCTTCCATGGAGATTGTGGAACTTAGGTGCATCATTGCTGCGGTGATTTTGTTTCCTGTGACCTTCCTGCGGGATAAGAAATTGCTGAAGATCGAGAAGAAAAATCTGCCCAATCTGATCTGCTCCGGAATTTTCAGCATTGTATTCTTTAATTTTTGCTATTTTTCCACCATCTCCCTGATGAATCTTTCTGCGGCTGCAATTTTACTTTATACTGCCCCTATTTTTGTAGTGCTTCTGAGTCTGGTTTTCTTCCGGGAAAAGCTGACGATCCGTAAGGTGCTGGCTCTTGTTATGGCCTTTGGAGGCTGCTGCCTGGTCAGCGGCATTGCTACTGCTTCGGAGGCCCTTTCCGTTAAGGGGATCCTGCTGGGTCTGGGGTCCGGTCTTGGCTACGCCCTCTACAGCATTTTCTCACGGGTGAGCCTCAATCAAGGGCTCAATTCTATGACTATTACAGACTATACGTTTCTATTTGCAGCCCTTGGGGGTGCCTTTTTGACGGATTTTTTTGCGGTAGGGGAGGCCTTCTCGCAGTATGGACTGTATCTGGTGGGCTTCGGTATTCTGTATACCGTTGTCACTACGGTTTTGCCTTATCTTCTTTATACAGCCGGACTTCAGCATGTGGAGAATGGTGCGGCCTCTGTTATGGCCTCTGTTGAACCTGTGGTTGCCACGCTTCTGGGCTTCCTGGTGTTTTCTGAAAGGCCTTCTGTTTCTACGATCATTGGAATCTTGCTGGTTCTGGTGGCCCTAATGGTGCTAAATTTCGAGAATAAGAAATAATTTTCAAAAAATTTCTGATTTTTTGAAAATAACTATTGACAAATCCTGATTTTCTGGTATAATCAATACCGTTGTCTGGGACGGACGATTAGCTCAGCTGGTAGAGCATTCGCTTGACGTGCGAAGGGTCAGCGGTTCGAGTCCGTTATCGTCCACCAATAGCCTCGTCACGAAAGTGGCGGGGCTTTTTTCTGTAATTGCAGAGGTAAAATATTATTTGCTCATAATTTTTGATTCTTCACACAAACTATTCCCGGTGAAGTATTATGAATTCAATCTGGCAAAATGAAATCATGCTGCCTTCTTATCCCGTCCTGGAGGGCGATATGAAAACCGATGTTTTAATTATTGGCGGCGGAATGGCCGGTGTGCTTACGGCTTATATGCTTCAGAATCAGGGGACTGACTATGTGCTGATTGAAGCGGAAACGGTTTTTGGCAGTGTGTCCGGAAAAACTACGGCAAAAATCACCGTTCAGCATGGACTGATTTATGACAAACTCCTGCGGGAGTTTGGGGCAGAAAAGGCCAAACAGTATTATGAAGTGAATCTCATGGCGCTGGAACAATACCGGGCGCTTTCTGCTGAGATTCCCTGTGATTTTGAAAATCAGGACAGCTATGTTTATTCGCTGCGTGATCCGGTAAAGCTGGAAAGAGAGCTGTTTGCTCTTGATAGAGTCGGCGTTGAAGCTGAGTTTATGAAAGAGATTCCGCTGCCTATGCCAGTATCAGGTGCCATCCGAATGAAAGATCAGGCCCAGTTTCATCCGATGAAATTTGCGGCAGGTATTTTGCCGGGGCTGAATATCTATGAGCATACCAGGGCGGTGTCCTATGATGGGAAATCCATTGTTACGGACCGGGGGAAGATCACAGCAAATAAAATTATTGTAGCGACCCATTTTCCAATTTTTAATAAGCACGGAGCTTATTTTTTAAAGCTATATCAGCATCGGAGCTATGTGCTGGCCTTAGAAAACGTGCCCGAAATCAACGGTATGTATGTTGACGAATCCGATAAGGGACTGTCCTTCCGTCAAAACGGGGATTTGCTTCTTTTGGGCGGCGGTTCTCATAGAACCGGGAAAAAGGGCGGAAATTGGACTGAGCTTCGTTCCTTTGCCATAAAGCAATGGCCTAAGGCCAGAGAGCGTGCACACTGGGCTACGCAGGACTGTATGAGCTTGGATGGCGTACCCTATATCGGTCAGTACAGCAATGAAACGCCCAATCTGTTTCTGGCCACAGGCTTCAATAAGTGGGGTATGACCGGCTCTATGGCTGCGGCCATGATTTTAAGAGATCTGGTACAAGAAAAAGAAAATCCTTATTCCGCACTGTTTTCACCCTCCAGGACCATTCTGCGGCCCCAGCTTGCTGTCAATGGGGTTGAATCCATTGTCCATCTGCTGACGCCCACAAAACCCCGCTGCCCTCATTTGGGCTGCGCTCTAAAGTGGAATTCTCAGGAACGCTCCTGGGATTGTCCATGCCACGGTTCACGTTTTTCGAAAACAGGAACATTGCTGATAAATCCTGCCACCAATGATTTAAAATCGCCGCCGTGAATTACGGCGGCGAAATTTATTTCTTTATGCGTTTAGCGATCAATTCCAGAACAAGCAGACAGCCATATCCGATTGCGCCGCCCAGGGTGTTTAAAATCAAATCTTCCACTTCGGTAACACCTGTGCCAAAGATAAACTGGCAAATTTCAATGACCAGTGAAAGCAGAAAACTGTACAGGATCACCTTTTTGCCGCAGCCGGTCAGCACGGGAAGCAGAAGCCCCAGGGGAACAAACCAGACAAGATTGCCCACAAAGAGGTAGACAAAATACGAGACACTGTTTTTCAGAATTCGGATCAGACTGACAAAGGGAACCCAAAGAATATTGCCGTCCTGAAACAGGGGATGGGTCCCAAAATCCGAACGGAAGACGGTTATACGAAGCAAAATCAGTATGTAGATAACGAACAGCGTCCACAGAAGCTTATCACGGTGTTTATTCATTCCCATTCTCCTGAAGTCCGGTGAAATGATCGCAGAAGGGGGCCAGGGTACATTTTTCACACTGGGGCCGTCGTGCGATGCAGACCTGACGGCCATGCAGCACGATACGATGGCAGAAATCGCTGCTTTCTTCCGGGGGGATCACCTTGCGAAGCTGCATCTCCACCTTGGTGGGGTCCTTACCCTGGCTCAGGCCCAGCAGCCCGCAGATGCGAATACAGTGGGTATCGCAGACGTAGCCCTCCTGACCATAAATGTCTCCCAACAGCAGGTTGGCGGTCTTGCGACCCACACCGGGGATTTTTAACAGGTCATCCATGTTATCGGGCACTTTTCCGTTGTAGTCGCTCAGGAGCATCTGAGAGGCCAGCACGATATCCCGTGCCTTATGCCGGTAAAAGCCGCAGGAATGGACCAACTCTTCCACATCGGATATATTAGCCTCCGCAAAGGCTTCCAGAGTGGGATAACGCTGAAACAGTGCGGGGGTGATCATATTAACTCTTGCGTCTGTACACTGGGCGGACAGCCGTACAGCGATCATCAGCTCGTAATCCTTGCTGTAATGCAGGGCGCAAGGGGCATCCGGGTAGGCCTCCTTCAGCGCCGAGAGAATATTTGTGACTTTCTGAGAAACTTCCATGGTTTTCACTCCGTAAATGAGATAAATTCAGTATATCATACTTTTTCAGTTTGTGATATAATAAACTATAAATTTAATTTAGGAGGTGGCGGTATGTATCAGCCCCTGGCGGATGAGATCCGCCCCAAGACGTTAGATGAAGTGGTGGGACAGGAGCATATCCTGGGAGAAGGGAAAATGCTGCGGCGGATCATCGAATCCGGCAAAATTCCCAATATGATCTTCTATGGCCCTTCCGGTATCGGTAAGACCACCGTCGCAAACATCATTGCAACCAAGACCAATCGGGCCTTATATAAGCTTAATGCTACTACCGCCTCTACGGCGGAGGTAAAGGAGATCCTGGCGCAGCCGGATACTCTGATGGCCCCCAATGGTGTGCTGCTGTATTTGGATGAGATCCAGTACTTTACGAAAAAGCAGCAGCAGTCTTTGCTGGAATCCATCGAAAACGGTAAGGTGACATTAATTGCCTCCACCACGGAAAATCCCTATTTCTATGTATATAACGCCATTTTGTCCCGCTCCACGGTGTTTGAATTTAAGCCCATCTCTCAGGAAGCGGCTCAGAAGGCGGTCCTTCGTGGTATTTCCATAATGGAACAGAAGGAGCGTGTTGCTGCCATGGTTGAACCGGGTGCGGTGGAGCACATTGCTTCCGCCTGCGGCGGGGATATCCGTAAGGCCATGAATGCGGTGGAACTTCTGTTCTCTGCGGGAGCGCAGAAAGACGGCGTCCTGGAAATTTCTTTACAGGACGCCGAGGCAGTGACCCAAAAATCTGCGGTTCGGTATGACAGGGACGGGGACAGCCATTACGATGTGCTGTCTGCCTTCCAAAAGTCCATCCGTGGCTCCGACCCGGATGCGGCGGTTCATTATCTGGCACGGCTTCTGGAGGGGGGCGATCTGGCCTCTGCCATCCGTCGGCTGCTGGTGATCGCTGCGGAGGACGTGGGCCTGGCCCATCCCACTGCCATTTCGGTGGTGAAATCCTGTGCGGATGCCGCCTTGCAGCTTGGACTTCCCGAGGCCAGGATACCTTTGGCAGAGGCAGCCATTTTTCTGGCTACCTGTCCAAAATCCAACTCTGCGGTGAATGCTATTGATGCTGCTTCCGCAGACCTGAAAAAAGGCAAAAGCGGCGACATTCCCGCCCATCTCAAGGACAGCCATTATTCCGGCGCGGAAAAGCTGGGCAGGGGACTTACCTATCAGTATCCCCATGCTTATCCCAATCATTATGTTCAGCAGCAGTATCTGCCGGACCATATTAAGGACAGCCAATATTACGAATACGGCTCCAATAAGATCGAACAGGCTGCGAAAAATTATTGGGATCTTATTAAATAGTACAAAGACTTCCGCCATAGTGCCAGGAAGCGATATTCCCGGAGGTTTTATAGTAATTCAGGGGTACCGGCTCTCGTTCCTGGGGTAGCAGCTTTATTACGATCAGTTTCACCTTTTGCCGCTCCGGCAGTATGGCCTTGATGTAAACGGATACCCGGTCTCCCGGGTACAGGTCGTCCCGGTACTCTGCAAGCCCCGACAAATTTGGTGTCAGCTCGATGAATACGCCATAATCCTTAATACTTCTCACGATTCCCACTACCGTTTCGCCCACGGAGAAGTGTTCGGCGTTTTCCTGCCAGGTGCCAAGCAGCTCCTTGTGGGTCAGATTCAGCCGCCTGAGACGAGTATCTCTTGAGGCTATGGCAACGTGGATCCGCTCTCCCTCGTGAAATCTTTCACGACTGTGGGTGATCCGGGAAACGGAGATGTTTTCGATGGAAAGCAGAGAAACATTGCCGCATCCGATGTCACAGAAAGCACCGAATCGGTCCAGATGGGTTACTACCGCAGGGACAATGGTGCCGTTTGGAATCTCGCTGAGCAGATGCTCCAGGGCTTCTTCCTGGGCCAGCTTGCGGGACAGGGTAATTGTGGGCTTTGGGTCATAGAGTCCCTCAATGGATGTGATCTTGAAGCAGATGGGTTTTCCCACACGGCTTAAAATGGCGATATCCCGGACGGAACCGTCTTCGATGCCAATGGCAGTGTCGCTTCGGGGAATAAAGCCCTCCACCGAGCCCAGATCCACCAAAAGATCGTGGGAAGCAGTGGCAGATCGGGCCTCTGCCTGTAGAATGGTCCCATCCAGATAGGCTTTTTTGAGCTGATCCCTTGTCATGGCCTGGGCATTGAGATGTTGGGGAAACATGCCTTCGGGGTAGTATGTAGTGTTCATATGGATTCCTCCCTGATTGACGATATTTGTTTTTATGTAGGGGCCGAGGATTTGTTCGGCCCGGATTCAGCAAAATGGGGCATTTTGTGGATGCCTTTTTAAATCATAATTATTCGTGAGACATAGCTTGTGTGATTACAGTACCCTCCCGCCCAGAGCGGTCAGAAGCCGTTTTGCTTCCTGGGCCTGGGTGTCATCGGTCAGCACCGAAAGCAGGGGCTTTTCCTTCTTTTCCGGGACGTGCAGCATTACGCCATTGCCGGATAAAGGGGGAAGCGACGCCATCAGGTTATTGCCTGCGGAGTTCCCGCCGGGGGCACCAAAGGGATACGCCACCAATAGGGAATCATAGAAGGGCGTTTTCTTGCTTGTTCCGCCCGATACGATGTATCCCCGGCGGCGAAGCCGCTCTGAGGCATTGTTGGCCTGGTGCTGGTTTTCAAATTCACATGTAATGGTAATTGACAATTTGTTTCACTCCTTCGGCTTTTATTGTTGCCGATGGCAGGGAAACTTATGCAGTAGAGGTGACGAAAAATGGATGTAAGAGTAGGAGATACCCTGGTTATGAAAAAACAGCATCCCTGCGGAAGCAAGGAATGGACTGTGCTACGAACCGGTATGGACTTCCGGTTGAAATGTCTGGGCTGCGGACATGAGGTATTGGGTGCCCGCTCCAAGCTGGAGAAAAATATCAAGGAAATCCGTCATGCAGCGGAGTGATATTTTGAAGCAGGCTGAACGCCTGATGTATGAGCATTTTGGATATTCCTCCTTTCGTCATGCCCAGAGTGCCCTGATCTGCGCCCTGATGGAGGGGCAGGATGTGCTGGGAATCATGCCCACCGGGGCAGGCAAGAGTATGTGCTATCAGATCCCGGCCTTGATGCTGCCGGGGATCACGCTGGTGGTATCGCCGCTGATCTCCCTGATGCAGGATCAGGTTCGGGCGTTGAAGGCAGCGGGAATTCGGGGAGCATATCTCAATTCCTCCCTGAGCTACCGCCAGTATTTAAAGGCGCTGGACAATGCTCGAATGGGCATGTACAAGATCATCTATGTGGCGCCGGAGCGGCTGGAATCCGAAGAGTTTTTGCAGTTTGCCCAGTCCATTGATATTTCCCTTCTGGCGGTGGACGAGGCCCATTGTGTTTCTCAGTGGGGCCATGATTTCCGGCCCTCCTATATGACCATTGCCCCATTTGTGAACAAGCTGAAAAAGCGACCCCGCTTGGCTGCCTTTACCGCAACCGCAACCCCTGCCGTGAAGGACGACATCCTGGAGCATTTAAGACTTCAGACGCCTGAGATCGCCGTTACCGGCTTTGATCGGGAAAATCTGTTCTTCCGGGTGCTGCGCCCTACGGACAAAAAAGCGGCACTGCTGGAGTTTGTGAAGCAGCACAGCGGCGAAAGTGGCATTGTCTACTGTTCCACCCGGAAACAGGTGGAGAGTGTCACCAATCTTTTGAAGGATAACGGCATTTCCGCAGGACGGTACCACGCCGGACTGGATGAATCGGAGCGAAGGGAAAGTCAAAATCTGTTCCTTTATGACAAGCTCCGGGTTATGGTGGCCACCAATGCCTTTGGAATGGGCATTGACAAGCAAAATGTCAGCTTTGTGGTACACTATAATATGCCCAAGAACATGGAAGCATACTATCAGGAGGCGGGAAGAGCAGGCCGTGACGGGGCAAAGGCTCAGTGCCTTCTGCTCTATGGTCCGGGAGATGTACATACGGCGGAATTTCTCATTAACAGCTCTGTAGAGGAATCCGGCGGCACACCCCAGACCATTGAAGCACGCCGTAAGATCGAGATGAATAAGCTGGAAGAGATGAAGGGATATTGCTTTACAACCGGATGTCTTCGCCAGTATATCCTCAATTATTTCGGTGAGGAGCATCCCGGAAAATGCGATAATTGCGGCACTTGTTCCGCAAAAAAGAATATTTTGGCGACCTTGCAGCCCAAAGTGGGGCCGGGAAGTCAAAAGGTGGAGCGCAGCCTCTACGACCTTCTCAAAAGTGTTCGTCAGGACTTTGCCGAAAAGGCCAGTCTGCCGCCTGATCTGGTGTTCAATGACATGACGTTGCAGGTCATGGCGGTGAAAAAGCCCCAGAACGAATATGAGATGATGCAGATTCCCGGTGTCAGCCCGGTAAAATATCAGATGTATGGAAAGACCTTTCTGCGGGTCATCCAGCGAAACAGCGCAAGAAGGAGTGGCGTGGAATGAACAAACAGTTTTGGTCCCAGAGAATCCGGGATATCGAACCCTATGTTCCTGGAGAGCAGCCAAAGGATCGTAAATATATCAAGCTCAACACCAATGAAAATCCCTATCCGCCCTCACCCAAGGTTCAGCAGGCATTGAAGTCTGTTCCTGTGGATTCTCTGCGGCTTTACCCCGACCCGGAATGCAGCGAATTGATTGGGGCACTGGCGAAAGCCAATGGCCTCAACTCCCGGCAGGTGTTTGTGGGAAATGGATCTGACGAGGTGCTTGCCTTTTGCTACCTTGCATTCATGGATGAAAACAATCCGGCAGTTTTCCCGGATATAACCTACAGCTTTTACCCCGTTTACGGTCAGCTTTTCCAGAATCATTGCCGTATCGTGCCTGTCAATGAGGATTTTACCATGCCTCTGGAGGCGATGATGCAGGATGACGGCACCGTGGTTTTGACCAATCCTAACGCTCCCACCGGCATCGGCCTTCCTCTGTCCGATATTCGCCGGGTTCTGGAGGCAAATTCTCATCATGTTGTAATCGTGGACGAGGCCTATGTAGACTTTGGGGGAGAAAGCGCTGTTTCCTTGATTCCTGAGTATGAAAACCTTTTGGTGGTACAGACCTTTTCCAAGTCCCGGTCTCTTGCGGGTATGCGAATCGGTTTCGCCTACGGAAATGAGGACTTGATTTTGGCGCTGAATGCCGTGAAAAATTCCATCAACTCCTATACCCTTGACCGGATGGCTCTGGCTGCGGCACAGGCGGCGGTGGAGGATGGTGCATACACGGATGATACCTGCAAGAAGATCGCGCAAACAAGGGAAAAAACAGCCGGGAAATTAGCCGACCTTGGTTTTACCGTACTGCCTTCTCAGACAAACTTCCTGTTTGTCACCCACAATCGGGTTCCCGGAGAGGTGATTTTCAAAAAGCTGCGGGAAAAGGGCGTACTGGTCCGTTATTTTAAAAAGCCCCGCATTGACAATTTCCTGCGGATCACCGTGGGAACCGACGAGGAAATGGACATTTTGGTGAAAGCCACTGTCGAGATTTTGGAGGAAGAACATGCCTGATTACGAACCGCCGGTATACCGGCCTCCAGGAGAATGGAAGAGCTTTTTGGTGCAGGCCACCATTGGCTGTAGTCACAATGGCTGCACATTCTGTGGGATGTACAAGAGCAAGAAGTTCCGGGTGAGACCTCTGGATGATATTCTTTGGGACATTCGGGAGACTGCCTGCTTCTTTAATCATTATGAAAAGGTCTTTATCTGTGACGGTGATGCCATTGCCATGGATACAGACGATCTTTTGACAATTATCAAAGAAATCAAGCGGGACTTTCCCAAATGCCGCCTGATTTCCACCTACGCAGGCCCCCAAAGCACCCTCAGCAAGACCCCAGAGGAACTGAAACTGCTCCATGAGGCAGGCTTGGGCCGTGCCTATCTTGGTGTGGAGACCGGCATGGACAGCCTTTTGAAGTCCACCAATAAGGGTGTCAGTCGGGATGAAATGCTGGAAGCGGGGCTTCGGCTTCGTAATGCCGGCATTGATCTGTGGGGGATCATCCTCATTGGCCTTGGTGGTCGTCCTTTGAGCATGGAAAACGCCTGTGAGACGGCAAAGATCATCAATGAAATGCAGCCGAACCATCTTTCTGCGATGAATTACACCCCAGTGGAGGGAACAAAGCTTGGTAATATGGCCCTCCGTGGGGAGTTCAAGGTGCTTAACGCCAGGGAAAGCCTGCTGGAAACTGCGGAGCTGATCCGAAATTTGGAGGTTTCCGGGATGCATTTTACCTCGGATCATGCATCTAACTATCTGCCGCTGAAGGGAACGCTGAATGAAGATCGAGAGAAGCTCCTGTCCCTTATTGACGGGGCCATCAACGGCACCGTGGACATTCGCAGCGAGTATAGCAGAGGCTTATAAGATTAAACAGCATGCAGGCGATCTGCATGCTGTTTTTACGGTTGCAGGGATTGGTTTCGGCCTTTTTTGAATGGGAAATGTGCTATGCTTTTGTCCGGGTGATGCAATGACAATATATTTGGACGGTGTTTGGCTCATTAACGGCTTTGTGGACTATCTTCTTCTGGTGGTATCCGGGAATCTGACCACGTCTCCCATTCGGCGCAGACGAATCCTTTTGGCAGGGGCTCTGGGGGGATGCTACGGCGTTGTCTGTCTTTTGCCCGGATGGGACTTTCTAGGGAGCTTTCCTTGGCGAATTGTAATGGCGGGTCTCTTGTGCATGGCTGCCTTCGGTCCGGGGAAAACCTTGATCCGGCAGGTTGTAGTGCTGTTTTTACTGACGGCGGCATTTTCGGGAATTGTGCTTCTTTTGACAGAGCTGTTTGCCGCGCCTGCGGCGTTTGTGGGGGGCAGTGTCTATTATCCCTTGAGCCAGGGAACCCTGGTGCTGACGGCAGGAGGCGCCTATGGAGCCATTACCTGGGCATTGGGACGGCTTCACCATCAGGGGGGAGATGTGGTTTCCGTGGAATTGACTCTGGAGGGGAAAACAGAAGTATTGACGGCCCTGAGAGATACCGGGAATACCCTGCGGGACCCCATTACCGGGGCAGGGGTAATGGTTGCAGATGTAGGGATACTGAAAAAGCTGCTTCCAAATTTGGATTTGCGGAATGCATCTGATCCTCAAAGGCTCATGGAAGAGATCTGTATTCAGTATCCAAAACTGCGGCCCAGGCTGATTCCCTACAAAACCGTTGGGGTAGCCCATGGTATGCTGGTGGGAATTAAGCCACAGGAAGTTATAATTTCAGGGAAAAGGGAAAACTTGCTTGTGGCGTTTTCCCCGGTAGACATTTCCGACGGTGGAGGCTATCGGGCACTTTTGGGAGGAAGCCAATGTTGAAGCGTGTAATCGTTTGGGTTCAGGGGAGACGCACCCCGGACAAGCTTATGTACATTGGGGGCAGTGATGTTTTGCCGCCGCCCCTGAGTCGGGATGTGGAACAGGCTGCTATTGCAGCCATGAACGAGGGGGATGAAACTGCAAAATCTACTCTGATTGAACATAATCTTCGGTTGGTTGTGTATATTTCCCGCCGATTTGAAAGCACCGGGATTAATCTGGAGGATCTGATCTCCATCGGGACCATTGGGCTCATTAAGGCGGTCAATACCTTCCGCCCGGAGAAGAATATCAAGCTTGCAACCTATGCTTCCCGTTGCATTGAGAATGAGATCCTTATGTATATTCGTAAAATTTCATCCCATAAATCGGACGTATCCCTGGACGAGCCCATCAATACGGATTGGGACGGAAACGAGTTGCATTTGGGGGATGTGCTGGGCACAGAGCCGGATGCGGTTTCTCGTCCACTGGAGGATGATGTGGATCTTATGCTGCTGCGGGAGGCCATGGAGCAGCTTTCCGACAAGGAAAAGACCATCGTATCCCTTCGTTACGGCATCGGAGGAGGTCGGGAAAAGACCCAGAAGGAGGTTGCCGATCTGATGGGAATTTCTCAGTCCTATATTTCAAGGTTGGAAAAACGCATCATTGGGCGGCTCAGACGGGAGATCATGCGGCAAATCTATTAAAAGGCTTGTGACCACATAAGATTTGCGATATAATGGAACACAAAGGATTCCCTAAATTCCTGGGAGGTGCAGTTCATGCGCGTTTTTGAGATCGACAGAGATAAGTGCCGCGGCTGTATGCGGTGTGTTTCCAACTGTCCCAGCGAAGCCATTATGGTTGGCAAGGGCGGTGTTTTCATTGACCACAGCCGTTGTATTGCCTGCGGTACATGTTATCAGAGGTGCAGCCACGGAGCGGTGTGGCAGCTTAGTGAAGTGGATAAGGTGCGGGGCTTTATCAAGTCCGGTCGTAAAGTAATCTTGTCCATTGACCCTGCCTGCATCGCCTTTTTGCCCCATGGAATTACCATGGAACAGTTGGCTGCAGCGGCCCATGATCTGGGCGTTTGGGATGTGGCAGATGCCAGTGAGGCCTTTGCGGCGGTGGCGGCGGAATATGTGCGGCTGATTCAGGAAAAGCCGGGGGAGAATATTGTATTTTCCGCATGTCCTGTGGTGCAGAATCTGCTGGAGCAGTTTTATCCCGAGATGCTTCATAGCCTGACACCGGTGGCCTCTCCCATGATCGCTCATGGTCGTATGCTCAAGCGGGACTTCACCAGTGCCGCAGTGGTATATGTTAGTACCTGTGCCGCCAGACTGGAGGAAAGCAAGGATGTTCGACATTCTACGGAGATCAACGCGGTGCTGTCCATCGGAGAGCTGCTGGATTGGTTCCATCAGGAGGGCATCGACCCGGAAAACTACGAGGAAGAACCCTTGCTGAATGAGGGCGGCGGCATTGGTGAGCTTTGTGCCATTGCCGGCGGCATGATGGAATGCGTGGATTATATGTGCCCAAACCACGGACGGCAGCGGATCGTGGTGGACGGTATGCCATCCTGCCGTGTGCTGCTGGAAGAGCTGAAAAAGGGAAATATCTCCGGATGCATCATTGAGATGAACGCCTGTGAAGGCGGCTGTGTGGGCGGTGCCAATGGCTGCTTTGCCCAGAAGGATCCTCGTGGACGTTTCGCGGCGGCGTTGCAGATCCGAGAATATGTTGAATCCCGGGATAAGACCCCATATTTCGACACCCATGGTATTGCTATGGCAAACCCCACCATTGATTTTTCCGTGGTGTCCTATGTGCCTTCGGAGGAACAGGTGCAGGAGATGCTGTATCAGATCGGCGTGGGTAATCCTCGGCAGCAGAAAAACTGCGGAAGGTGCGGTTTTTCCACCTGTCGTGACCGTGCGGAGGCCATACTTTATCATAGAGAGCCTGTCAGCCTTTGCCGTCAGGTGGTGCAGGATGCCAGAAAGGACGTTTACAGCGTCCTCTATGAGGAACTGCCCATGGCTGCGCTTCTGATCGACGAGAATCAGAGTATCGTGGACTTTAACCAGGAGGCAGGAAGTCTCTTTAGCTTGAAACGGGGCCAGGAGAAGTACATTTTTGAGGTTATGGATCCCGGGGATGTGCAGTATGTACTCAGCACTGGTTTGGGCATTCGGAATAAGCGTATTGACATTCCCGAGCTGTATCTTCGGGTGGAAGCCAGTCTGGTGCCGCTGAAGAAGCTGGATATGGTGCTGGGGCTGTTCTGGGATGTGACGGAGGAAGAGGAAGAAGAAAACCGGCAGCTTCAATCCCGGCTTCAGAGTGTGGAAATGGCCCAGAAGGTCATTGACAAGCAGATGAGGGTGGCACAGCAGATCGCATTCCTTCTGGGTGAGACCACGGCGGAGACCAAGGTCACCCTGAATCAGCTTAAACGCCGAATCCTGGAAGAGGAGGATGGGCAGTGAACATCAGCTTGGATTATGGCTATTACAGCATCAATCATTTTGGGGAAGAGGTCTGCGGAGATCGGGTGAATATCCGCTCCAATTCAGATAGCTTCATCGGGGTTCTGGCTGATGGCATGGGCAGCGGTGTAAAAGCCAATATTCTATCCACCATGGGTTCCACCATTCTATCCACCATGCTGTCCGGCGGCGAGACGGTGGAATCTGCCGTGGATGTGGTGATCCGCAGTCTGCCAGTGTGTTCGGAAAGAGGTCTTAATTACTGTACCTTTTCCGTGGTGCATGTGGACAAGCAGGGCATTGCAAAGCTGGTGGAGTTTGATAATCCCCAGGCCTGGATCATTCGGAATCGCCAGGTGGTACAGCCGGAACGGACCCTGCGGCAGGTGGAGGATAAGGCCATCTGGGAAAGCAGTCTGCCCCTGATTGAGGGGGATATTATCGTTGTTACTTCTGACGGTGCGGTAAATGCCGGTATGGATAATCAGTTTTCCTACCGCTGGAACTGGGACAGTGTGGCCCAGTGGCTCTGTCAGCGGGCTCATCTGTTTTCTTCCAGCCGCAGACTTGCGGTAGAACTGGTGGAGGCGGTGAATAATCTCTATGGTGGTAAGCCCATGGATGATGTGACTGCCATGGTGCTTCGCATCCCTCACCAGCAGGTGGTCAATATTATGTACGGTCCCCCGGAATATCCTGAGGACGACGCCTTTATGGTGCATGAATTTATGGAATCCGACGGAATCAAGATCATCTGCGGTGGAACCACCTCCAACATTGTCTCCCGGGTTATGGACAGCCCGATGGTGACCATGCCGGAGACCGCTGCGGATGGGGTGCCCCCCATTGCGTTCATGGCTGACATTGATTTGGTGACGGAGGGAGTCCTGACCATGACCCGGGCGGCGGATATGATGGAGACCTATTACGGCGACCCAAATTCCGATCCCCATTCCCTCGACGCCAATAACGGTGCCGCCATTTTGGCGAAGCAATTGATCGAGGACTGTACAGAGCTTCGTGTATTCATCGGGCGTGCCAGAAATCCCGGCTATGAGGACAAGGAAGTGCCGCTGGATTTGAACGTGAAAATGAAAGCCATCGACAGAATCTGCAAGCTGCTGGATCAGCAGGGGATCAAGGTATCAAAATACTATTATTGACGACAAAAATGCCGCCGCAGAATCAATCTGCGGCGGTATTTGTATAGCCTATTCTACACCATCCCAGCAGTAGGTACAGAGCTGTTCCTTGGGAAGTCCGGTGGCCTCCACCATATCGTCCAGTCGATTGAACTGGAGAGAGGTGAAGTGGAGCTTTTCACGGATCATGTCCAGCATGGCCTTGTACTTTTCTCCATCAGGGTTAACATACTGTTCCACGATCTCACGGGTAGGCTCGCAGCCCTCCAGATCACGAATGACCTTGCGGGTGATTAGTTCCATTTCTGACTGGCTCCGGGAGGAACTGAGATATTTACAGCCGAAAAGGATGGGCGGGCAAGCGGGACGGATATGTACCTCCCGGGCGCCGGAATCATAAAGGAATTCCGTGGTTTCGTGGAGCTGTGTGCCACGAACGATGGAATCGTCGATGAGCAGGAGGCTCTTATTCTCAATCAGGTCGTGAATGGGGATCAGCTTCATCTTGGCGATGAGTTCACGCTTTTTCTGGGTGGGGGGCATAAAGGAACGGGGCCAGGTGGGGGTGTACTTGACAAAGGGACGTCCGTAGGGGAGTCTGGATTCATAGGAATAGCTCACCGCGTAGGGAACGCCGGAGTCCGGGATGCCTGCAACCATGTCCACGCCTTCTACCTTGCCTTCGTCTCGCTTTGCCATGAGACAGCCGCAGTTATAGCGCATTTTTTCTACACTGAGGCCCTCATAGGAGGAAGAAGGATAGCCGTAATAGATCCACAGGAAGGCGCAGACCTTTTTCACATTGCCGGGGGCCACCAGGGTTTTTACACCGTCAGGAGTCATAACCACGATCTCGCCGGGGCCAAGTTCTCTTAAATCGTGATAGCCCAGATTCAGATAGGCAAAGCTTTCAAAGCTGGCACAATAGCCTTCGCCCGTCTTTTCACCCAAAACGACAGGGGTACGGCCCACCTTGTCACGGGCGCAGTAAACGCCCTTTTCTGTCAGGAGCAGCATGCTCATGGAGCCGTCGATGACTTCCTGCGCGTACTGAATTCCTTCGATCAGGTTTTCTTTCTGGTTGATCAGGGTAGCCACCAGCTCTGTGGCGTTGATCTCACCATTGTGCATTTCAAAGAAGTGGCCCTTGTTTCCGATGATTTCATTCACAAGCTGATCCACATTGTTGATCTTGCCAACAGTGACGATGGCAAAGCTGCCGTGATGGGAACGGACGAAAATGGGCTGTGCCTCGTAGTCAGAGATGCAGCCAATACCCATGGTTCCCTGCATGGAGTTCATTTCAGATGTAAATTTTGTGCGGAACGGAGAGTTTTCGATGTTGTGGATGGCCCGGTCAAAGCCCTTCTCTGGACTGTAAACGGCCATACCTGCACGACGTGTGCCCAAATGGGAGTGATAGTCTGTGCCGAAAAATAAGTCAAATACGCAATCTTCTTTTGATACTACGCCAAAATAGCCGCCCATATCAACACCTCGTATTTTTTATTGATAGAAACATTATAGTATAAAAAATTTTCCTTGAAAAGAGCTTTGCCGAAGATTTTACAACTTAGAAAAATTTCTATGGAAAGTGCCGATTTTTTATCATTTCCCGGGGGTAGTCTTAGATAATTTTCTTGTGGCGTAAATTTTCGTTTTCCGGGTCGCTTTTGACTTCACATCCGGTCGGATTGTTTGTATAATGAAACTGCAAGCATTTGAACTGACAAGAGAAAAGGATAAACCATGACGATTTCTGTACTGAGAGAAAATGAAATATTGAATATCACGGTGGAGCCAGGGGGAACCCTGCTGAATGCTCTGCGCGGTGCAGGTCTTACGGATATTTCCGCACCATGCGGCGGAAACGGCACCTGCGGAAAATGTCGGGTGTATCTGGCGGGGCAGGATGGTGAGAAAAGCTGCCTTGCCTGCCAGACTTCGGCGGAGGACGGAATGGTTCTGCGACTTCCCGACGATGGACATATCCATGTGGAGCAGGGGGGCGAAGTCTGCTTCCCAGGGGATGGACAGCAGGATGGGTACGGCATAGCCTGTGACATCGGCACCACCACGGTGGTCTGCAAGCTGGTGGAACTGAAATCCGGCGAGGTGAAAGGAACCGTTGGGGCAGGGAACACCCAAAGAAGCTATGGCGCCGATGTGATATCCCGTATTAAGGCCTCAATGGATGGAAAACTCAATAAGATGTCCGCCTGCATTCGGTCCCAGCTTAGCAGTTTGATTCGCTCCCTTTGTTTGACCGCCGGAATTTTGTTGGATGAAGTTCATATCATGTCGGTGGCCGGCAATACGGTCATGTGCCACCTTTTTGCAGGCATCAAGCCGGATTCCATGGGTATTGCGCCCTATATCCCGGAATCCACCTTCGGGAAATGGTTGGATGCCAAATCTCTGAATCTGCCCTTTGACGGAGAAGTTTATATTGCGCCTGCTGTCAGCGGATATGTGGGCGGAGATATTACTGCGGACATTCTGGCGGCGAATTTGGATCAAAGGGACGAGCCAACGCTGCTTATTGATGTGGGCACCAACGGAGAGATGGTGTTGGGCTGCGGAGATCATTTCCTTTGCTGTGCCACTGCCGCGGGACCTGCCTTTGAGGGGGCAGAGATCCGATTTGGTATGACTGCCGGGCCCGGTGCCATTTCCCGGGTGGAATGGCGGTGGGGACAGGTGACATGTGACGTGGTTGGAGGTACGGAACCCATGGGCATCTGTGGCACCGGTCTGATTGATGCGGTGGCAGTGCTGCTGGAATCGGGAGCTGTGGATGAAACAGGCAGAATGTTGAACCCGGATGAAGACTTTGTCCCGGAGGAATTGGAGCCTTATCTCTATTTGCTGGATGGGGAGCCTGCATTTTGCCTTGCGGGAGACGTGAGCATCACCCAATCTGATATCCGCAGGCTCCAGCTTGGAAAGGGTGCCATTGCAGCCGGGGTGGAGATATTGCGGGAGCTTTACGGTGAGGCAGAAATTATGCATTTGATTTTGGCCGGCGGATTTGGTAGCTACATTCGCCCGGAAAGCGCCGCAAGGATTGGTTTGATTCCACGGGAATTGCTGCCTGTTACCCATTCTGTGGGCAATACCGCCATTCTGGGGGCACAGATGGCGCTGAACTCACGGGAGGCAAGGGCTCGGCTGGATAAAATTCAGCAAAGTATGCATTATCAGGAGCTTTCCGGTATGGAGAGATTTAGCCAGGTCTATTTGGAGACGATGATGTTCCCGGAGTAAGACGGTTTTTTTCGCATAATAGAATTAGCCTCCTGTGGAAGGGTTCCACAGGAGGCGTTGCTGTAGATTTAGATGTTGTTTGCAGTGACGTAAGCGCTGCGGTTGGTGGTCTGGATGGTGCCGGGCTTCTTGCAGTCGCCAACCATGTAGAAACCGGGGTTGGTGCCGTAGAAGGACAGGGCCTCGTCAGCCTTGGAGCGCATACCAACGGACATGACAACGGAGTCAGCGGGAACGACGTGATCCACGCCTTCCTTATCGGTGTAGGTGACACCCTCTGCGGTGATTTCCTTGGCAGTGGCGTTCAGCACATAGTGGAAGGAGGGGATGGCTTCCCAGGCGGCGGAGAACATGGAGCGGTAGTGCATAACAGTGGTGTCAGCAGCCAGCTCGTCACGCATTTCAATGACGGTGACATTTCTGCCGTTCTGAGCCAGGAACATGCCGGTCTCGGTGCCGACTTCGCCGCCGCCGATGACAACAACATTCTGACCGATCTTGTCGATGTTCATAATGGCGTCGGTTGCCACGGTGACGTTCTCGCCCTTGGCGCCGGGGATGCCGGGAATCACAGGCTGTGCGCCTACAGCGGCGATGACCACGTCATAGCGGTCCTCGACCATCTCGGGGGTAGCGGTGGTGTTCAGAACCACCTTGATGCCCTTCTTGTATACCTGATGGATCAGGAAGTCCTTGTATTCCTTCAGAGTCCACTTGAAGGGGATGTAATCGGCGTGCTTGATTGCGCCGCCGAGCTGGGCTTCCTTCTCTTAAATGGTTACCTTGTGACCACGATCAGCCAGATACATAG
>CAZEPQ010000020.1:1749-19040 GCA_964514175.1 uncultured Oscillospiraceae bacterium | reverse complement strand
CGTCTCTCTTTCGACGGCAGGGGGATTCATTAGCTTAACTTAGTGACATTGGCCATAAGGAGCGGTCCATTTTTCGTCTTGATGTAATTGATTACAGTTCCATGGCTGCCTTGTAGCCGGAGTAAATTGCCCGCTTGATGTTGGAGACACGGAGGGTATCGCCAATGACTTTCACAACGGGAGCTGCATCCTCAAACTGCTCTGCCACTTCCGTTCTGGGCTTACGGCCACCGGAAATGACGATATCGTCAAAGGAAAGCACCTTGGTCTCATAGACCGGCTCCGGTGCGGGACCACCGGGCATGCCGGGGAATCCACCAGGGCCGCCGGGGCCGCCAGGACCGCCAGGACCGCCGGGACCTCCAGGACCGCCGGGTCCACCAGGGCCGCCGGGTCCACCAGGGCCGCCGGGTCCACCAGGGCCACCTGCGTGCTGATCCCGATAATAGGCATCCTCATCATCCTGGGGGCCCATCAGGCCAATGAAGCCATGGACGCCGTTGGTCTGGACCTTCAGGGTAACGGTTCCGTCACCGATCTCCTTGGTCTCAGCAAAATCCACATAGGAGAAGTTGGGGAGACACTCGAAGGATTCCTTCTGGAGCCGCTCGGTGTGCATGTCGTCTGCCAACTGAATCTGCTTCCGGGTCACCATAGTCACATTATGTCCGGCACGGGCAAGGTACAGGCTCACATCACGGCCCGTATCCGCACCGCCGATGACCACCACATTCCTGCCAAGCTCTGCTTCCTTGCCGAAGACGTCCTCTGCCAGCCATGCCTTCTCGGCACCGGGAACAGGAATGGACGCAGGAGCGGAACCCACAGCGGAGATCACCGCATCATAGCCCTCTGCCTTCAGCATATCAGCGGTGGCCTCTACACCAAGCTGAATCTTGACCCCGGCCTTATTCATCTCACGGGTCAGATATGCCACATATTCGCCAATGGGCCACTTATAATCCGGCACGGAAGCTGCTGCCAACTGTCCGCCCAGCACATTTTCCTTCTCGATCAGGGTCACATCGTGGCCTCTCTGGGCAGCAGTCAGGGCTGCCATCATGCCGCCGGGGCCTGCACCCACCACAGCCACCTTCTTGGGGCTAGTCTCAGGGGCAAAAAGGTTTCTCTCACGGCCCAATCTGGGGTTTACGGAGCAGGTGTGGTGACCATGACATCCATTGCAGAGGATACAAGGCACGATCTCCTCCATGGGAGCGCCAGCCTGAACCTTTTCATAATACTTGTCATCTGCCAGGAACTGACGTGCCATAGCGAACAGGTCAGTCTTGCCCTCTTCCAGGAATTTTTCCATCATCTCAGGGTCGCCGTAGCCGCCCACAGGGGCACAGGCGATCTTGATGCCACGGGCCTTGAATCCTGCGGCGTAGTCGATGGAGGAAGGATGGCCCTTCTCGTAGTTCAGGCCGTTGACATGGGTGGCGGAGCCGTCCACGCCGCGGATCTGGATAATGTCCACATAGCCCTCCAGAGCCTGGCAGAAGTCCAGGAAGTCCTCATAGGTATAGCCGGGGGCCTCTTCCACTGCGGAGATCTGAGCTTCGATCAGGAAGTCCGGTCCGCAGACCTCTTTGACCTTAGCAAAGACTTCCTTTGCCAAGGTTGCCCGCTGGGCCATGGTCTCGCCGCCGTACTTGTCGGTACGCTGGTTCAGCAGCGGGGACATGGAGGTGGCCAGAATGGAGCTGCGGTAGGACATGTAGAAGGTACACATGTCGTAGCCCATATCCTGAGCTTCCTTTGCACGGAAGGCAAACTCATCGATCATGATTTGCAGCCGCTCGGCGCTGATACCGGGCTTGTTGCGGAATACCGCAGAGTTATAGTCGCCCTTCTTGGGAATCTCGTCCCAGTTGGGGGTATCGGAGATGTTTACATCCGTAGGCTCAATGTCCATCAAGGACGCAGAAGCCAGGGTGCCGTACTGATGTACCGCCTCAGCAATCTTTTTATAGCCCTCAACCACCTTGGGGTCCCGCATATCGTTGCCGGTGCCGTCCATATGGGGCATTCTGCCGTCCTTGTCCGGCAGATTCAGGTTCCGCTCGGGGTGGTCGCCCATAGCCACGGTGACAGTGGCTGCGCCGTTCTTTGCCATGTCGGCATAAAACTCCGCTGCCTGCTCCAGGGTGAAGCTCTGCAGAGCACACTTGGAGCCCATCATGCGGTTTTTCAGGGTCACGTTGCCGATCTTCAGGGGTGAGAGCAACAGCTCATATTTGTTTGACATAGGATTCCCTCCAATTCTTTCAAATCTTTTTTATTATAACACAGAAGGCCGAAAAAGTGGGTATATATCCTGGTTATATCAAGATAACCACAAGCAATAGAACTGCACAGAGCGCATTGCCGTTCGCAATGCGCTCTGCTAATTCCTAAGAGTCTTCCCACGGAATGACCGGGTACTGCTGGAGTCCCTGTTGGAACGCCTCTAACGTAGCTGGGGTCTCATCCAGCCAATACGGTCTTGCAACAGTTCCATCCTGGTCATAATCCGCGGAACTGAACCATACCGCAATTTTGATATTCGGATAGTTTCCAATGTTTGCAAACATATCTTCGATCCACGAGACCTTATCGCCACCCACACTGCTGGAAGAGAACTCCGTAATAATCCAGGGGAAAGCCCCGAACACCTGTCCGTATTCATTCTGAAGCGTATCGTAGATTTCAGCAAACTCGCGCCAGGACTCCGCCCATTTGCGATAATAGGTACCGTTGTTGTAGCCGGTCACACCGATCATCTGCACATATTCATTGCCGGGATAGTAATTGAGGGCATCATTCCAGCGGCTGGGCGGAGCATTGCGGTCATTAGGATTGTAGATCCAGATGCAGTTATCCACACCCTCTTCTTGGAAGATTCTATAAATTCGCTGGTAGCACTCCACAAACAGTTCCGGATCAGCCATGTTCACAACACCGCCATAGCTGGTCCAGTCACTGTTCATCTCGTTGCAAAAACGGAACAGGAATGGATGCCCAAAGTCCTTGGCAGCTCTGGCAAACTCCCGGATCATCTCCTCATTGATGCCTCGATACAGATCCAAAAGTGGGCTGTAACCGAACATATCCTCGTTATTGTTCTCGGTAAGCTGATACGTCAGTTCTACGATCCTGCCCTGTTCCCAGTTTTTCTCCATAAACTCCGTGGGGAACTGACTGATAGAATGGACATAAGACAGTACCACCTGGAACTTGTAATCCAGAGTTTCCTCAAGCTCCGGGATCTTCACGTCAATACCGTTTCCGTAGACATCATCGGTATAGATGCCCCAGCGCAGAGTTTCTCCGCTGACAATGGAATCATAGACAGCTCTGGTCTCATCGGACCAGTTATCCGGAATCACCGGTTCATAATTCGTGCTGATATGGCTGGAGCCCGCAGGGGTAAACTGTCGGAAAGATTCAAAGGAATCCCGTATCCATTGCCGCAGCTCCGTATTTTCATGGTGGTATTTTACTACGATTCGGAAGAAATCTCTATCCTCGGCCCGAATGTAGTAATAGCTGTACGCATCATACTTGTCCCCGGGAACATCCTCCATCACTGCATGATAGCAATAAGCCTTTGCCCCGCCTGCGGAAAACACCTCGACATCGGATACTGTCACACTGTTATTTTTCTGCCAAGTCTCATTTAACAAAAAACGGCTCTGGTAATAGCCAATATACTGATCTACACCATCCTCGTAAGGAAAATCTGGCACATATTTCTGGAGTCCTGTTGTCATTTCCTCTGTGATATCAAAATACGGCGAGTACTCTCTGGATATGGTATATTCATAGCCTTCTCCCGCAGCATGAATGACCGCTGCACTGAGCGAAAAATCAAACGTGGTATCTGCCGGAAAATCCATCTGGTAGCCATCGGTATAGTTCACAAGACGACTCCGCGACTCACCGGCATAGACACGCTTATTGTCCAGATCCGCATTGTAGTAGACGTCACTGGTAACTTCGCCGTCCGCATACAGGGTCATCTCCCAGTCGTCATCCATGCCCACGGTCTCTGCCTCCTGGGTATCGTGTGGGATATGCAGCACCTCATACTTGATCTGTTTTTTCAGCGTGAGGGCCCAGGATGCCTGGCTGCTGTATATCCATGTCATTGACAAGAAACACACCGCTATAACGCCCCAAATTACGCCTCCACGCTTTTTAGTGGAACCATTTTCGTTACATCGATCCTGTTTAGGTGTTTTACCCCATTCAAACAATGCTAGATATCCCGTCCGACTCTTCAGCAACTCTACCAGGATACTTATTACGATGGATAACGCCATAGTCATTATCCATATAACCAGATCAACGGGAATGATATGCACCAGTTGATAGGTTCGAGGCCAATAGTAGCAAACAAAGGAGTGAACATAAAAAATGTTAGCGGAATGCTTACCTACCCAACATACAACCTGACGAAGAACCGGAATACAACTTAGCACATCAAACGCAAACTGACAGCCCGCCCATGCAACCAACGTATCCACCAAAACCGGATACCATTCATTCTGCCGCATCTGATACCATATAGCCAGTATAACTCCCAATATTAACACCCGGACGAATACTCCTAGGATATTATTGCCCTTCTGGTTAACCTTTTCGAACCCATTACAACCCGCCAAACAAACACCAAGTGTTGCCGCAGGGATGTATTCGATATATTTCACATCTGGCAACATTACAGCCAATAGCAGTACAACAACAAAACTCTTCCATCTCCACTTATCCCAACAGCAGCAAAGCAGCGGTAGTAGCAGAATCAGAACCAACGCCAAACTTATGTACCACCAGGTTTGATTTAACGTATACGAACAAAAACCGTACACCAAGTGGGTCAGCCCCAAAAAATCCAAAACCAAATGCTGTACAAATTCACCCGGATTCGTGCCATACACAGCAGTTAAGCTATTTGCACCTAAGGTCATGATGGGAAAAAGTGCAAACATACACGCATATACAATCCAGTAACTACGGTATAGCTTGCACAGTCGCGGAAGAATCCGCTTGGAATAAGAAACATCCTTGTTCAGACTTTGAACTCCGAACCCATACCCTGTCAGTAACACAAAGAAAACCCTACCATTCCCATAGGATGCAAGAATATTCCGTACAAATGGGATAACCGCCGTATATGAATCTATATCAGCATTCCCAAACAAATGGAAGTATACCACAATAGAAATGGCAATGCCTTTACAAAAATTGGTCACATTCTTATCAAAATGTCTTACTTGCACACACTCACCCTCCTTATTCTTTGTATTATACCATTTTTTCATAAAAGGGTCAACAAAATGCAGTAACCACATTGCTTTTGTAACGGCTTTAAAATATAATGTATGCATAACATACAAAGGAGATAATGTTTATGCCTACCCGCCGCCTTATGACCAAAGGCCTATACAACGCCCGTGACTTGGGTGGATTCCCCACAAAGGACGGCAAAACCACCCGTTTTGGCGTGTTTGTCCGCAGCGAAGCTCCTGTGGAGCTGCCGGAGGGGGATATTACTTATCTCAAGAATTACGGCGTCACAGCGTCCATGGATTTTCGCAGCACCATGGAGTCCCACGCCCGTCCCAGCGATTTGAAGGATCTGATGTCCTACTATCACCGCCCCCTGTTTAACGAAGCTGCCATGGCCGGCTCTGCTCCCAAGCCCCCAAAAATGACGGATTGGGGCACACAGTACATCTCCATGGCAGAGGAGGCCCGTGACTGGGCCATTGATGTCCTCGGCATTGCCGCCAATAACTCCGGTGCTCTGCTGTATCACTGCACCACTGGCAAGGATCGCACCGGCCTGATGACCTGCTACCTTCTGTCCATTGCCGGAGTTCAGCGCGCTGATATTGCCGCCGACTACTGTGTCAGCCAGGTATTTCTGGAGCCGGTCTACGAGAAAATGCGAAACGGAATGCTGAAAATGGGCCCTGCCCCCGAAGGAGAAAAGGGCAGACACAAGATGGACCAGAGTTTTTTTGAAACACCCCCGGAGGCCATGTTGACCCTGCTTGACTATTTGACCAAAACCTATGGGGGCGTGGTGGATTATCTCAAGCACATCGGCGTCCCCCAGGAAACCATGGATGCCATTCGAGAGAAATTTGTGGAAGACTGACAGAAAGGAAGACCCCCATGAAAAAATACGCAAACCTACTTTCCCCCATCAGAATGGGCAATCTGGTGCTGAAGAGCCGCTTTGTTTCCGGCAACTCCCTGCCCCACTTCCTCCAGGGCCCCGAGAGCTATCCCTCTGAGCAGGTCATCGGCCATGTGGTATCCTGTGCCAGAAACGGCGCAGCCATCGTCACCTTCGCTGACTGGACCAACAAGAACCAGAGAACGTCCTTCAACGAGGACGGTCGTCGGTTCCCCATGTTCGATCTTGACGATCCCAGTGTGGAAAACTACATGTGCCAGCTCACCGATCAGGTCCATTACTATGGCTCCTATATCTCCCTGGCCATTATGCCCTTTGCCGCCCCCGATCCCATGTACGACGTATATGCCGTACCTGCCGTGGATCTTTCCGGCTCCACCACCACCAACTTCCGGGACGGTCAGGTGGATTACAACGCCGGCGTTATGATGCGTGGCGGCGCTGCTGCCAAGGAGCTGACCCACGAAATGATCCGGGACATCATTGAGACCCATGCTCAGACCATGAAGCGTTATCAGTCCTTCGGCTTTGACATGTGTACCCTGCACTTTGCTTACCGTGCCACCCTGTTCTCCCGCTTTATCTCCCCCATTACCAATAAGCGCACCGACGAGTACGGTGGCCCCATTGAAAACCGTGCCCGCTTCCTCATCGAGCTGTGTAAGCGGATCAAGGAGCTTTGCGGCAAGGACTTCCCCATTGAGGTCCAGATCACCGGCGAAGAACCTGGCGGCACCACCATTGAGGATACCATTAAGCTGGCAAAGCTCTGCGAGGGCTATGTGGACATCTTCCAGTTCCGTGCAGGCGACGCAAACCGGAACCATCCCACAGGCTATAACTCCGCCCTCCACAAATATCACACTCTGGAGACCTGTGCCAAGGTGAAAGCCAGCGGCACCAAGATACTCTGCGAGCCCATGGGCGGCTTCCAGGACCTGGACGACGCTGAGGAGATCATCGCCTCCGGCAAGGCCGACCTGATCGGCGCTGCCCGTGCCTTCTTCGTGGACCCGGATTATTACAAGAAGGCCAAAGAGGGCCAGGGCGAGGATGTACTTCCCTGTGTCCGCTGCAACAAATGCCACGTTCCCTCCCTCACTGGCAACTGGAACAGCTTCTGCACCGTGAACCCGGAGATTGGCATTGCCCATAAGCTGGAGAAGCTCACTGTCCCCGCCGGAGAAAAGAAAAAGGTTGCCGTAGTAGGCGGCGGTCCTTCCGGTATGCGGGCAGCCATGTACGCCGCTGACCGTGGCCACGATGTGACCATCTATGAGCAGAGCGACGCACTGGGCGGTCAACTGAAGCTGATGGATTATCCCACCTTCAAGTGGCCTCTGGTGAACTATCGTGAATATCTGAAGAGGCAGCTTGAGAAAAAGGGCGTTAAGGTGGTTCTGGGCACCAAGGCCACCCCGGAGGTTCTGCTTCCTGAGAACTACGACGTTCTCATCGCCGCTCTTGGCGCTGTACCTCAGAAGCCTCCCGTGGAAGGCGCTGAAAACGCCAAAAATATCTTTGAGGTATTCGGGCATCACGAGGAACTGGGCAAAAAGTGCGTAGTCATTGGCGGCAGTGAATCCGGCACCGAGGCTGGCATGTATTTGGCAGAAAATGGCCATGAGACTGTGATTCTGACCCGTCAGGACGGTCTGGCTTTGGACGCCACCCCCATCCACTATCGTGAGACCATGCAGGAATTCTATGCCGAGCTCCCCAACTTCTCCTATATCACCGAGGCCTCCGCCACCAAAATTGGTGAAGGCTATGTGGAATACAAGGATGCTTCCGGTGATATCCATCGCATCGACTGCGACAGCGTGGTAGCGTTGGGCGGCATGAGCCCCCTGCAGCAGGAGGCTATGGAGCTGTATGCCTGCGCCATGGATTTCTATATGATTGGCGACTGCCGTCAGGTTGGCAACATCCACACTGGCAGCAGAGACGCTTATTCTGTGACACATCAGTTCTAATTTTTGGGGTCCCGCCACAGGCGGGGCCCTTTTATATGCCTGTGACAGTAAAATACCTCTTGTGAAATTGCCCTTGCCGTATTATAATGAAGGTGTATGTTTAGAATCTATTGACCGCCTAAGCGGTCTTGTATAGGAGGAACTGTTTTGACTCAGCATTCCAATCTTGAAGTCGCATCCTATTTTACCGCCGGAAAACGTGCCCATCTGGTAGGAATCGGCGGCGTTTCCATGTGTGCTCTGGGCATGGTGCTTCAGGGCATGGGCATTATCGTCACTGGCTCTGACATGCATCAGAGCAAGGCCACCGATAATCTGGAGACCAAGGGTATCCCCGTAGCCATCGGCCACGCTGCCGAGAACATTCAGGGCGCTGACTGCGTGATCCGCACCGCTGCCGCCCACGATGACAACCCGGAGATCACCGCGGCCCATGCTGCCGGCATTCCTGTCTTCGAGCGGGCTCAATCCTGGGGCTTTATCATGTCCGCCTACGAAAACGCCGTCTGCTTCTCCGGCACCCACGGCAAAACCACCGGTACTTCCATGATGACCCACATCGCCATGGAAGCAAATCTGGACCCCACCGTTATGATCGGCGGCTATCTGAACCTGCTGGATGCAGGCCATCGTGTGGGCAAGGGCGACACCATCATTATGGAGTCCTGCGAATACTGCAACTCCTTCCTGAACTTCACCCCCACCATTGCCGTCATTCTGGACATTGACGAGGACCATCTGGACTTCTTCAAGGATCTCAAGGATATCCAAAATTCCTTCCGTGCCTTTGCGGAGCTGACCCCCGAGGATCGGGGCATCGTGGTTGCCAACGGCATGGACAAGAACACCATGGAAGCCATCGAGGGCATTAACCGCCGGGTCATTACCTTTGGCCTTACCCCCGACATGGATGTGTACCCTGTACACTTTGACCGGGGCCATTCCAGCTTCGACGTGATCTGCGACGGCAATTTCTACACCCACATTGATCTGAGAGTTCTGGGCAAGCACAACTGCATGGACGCTTTGGCTGCCATCGCTGCCGCATGGGCGCTGGGCGTCGAGCCCGAAGCCGTCACCCGCGGCCTTATGAGCTTCACCGGCGCAGCCCGCCGCATGGAGTTCAAGGGTGTCTACCGTGGTGCCGACATCTACGATGACTACGCCCACCATCCCGGCGAACTGAAGGCTACACTGGATGCCGTGCCTGAGCGGGGCTACAGCCGCACCATCGTGGTATTCCAGCCCCATACTTACTCCCGCACCCATGCGCTGTTCTCCGAGTTTGTGGAGCAGCTTTCCCGTCCTGATCTCACCATCATGGCCCCCATCTATGCGGCCCGTGAAATCAACTCCATCGGTATTACCTCTCAGGATCTGGCTGACAAGATTCCCGGCGCTGAGTGCTACGACACCTTTGAGGACATTGCCGCCCGCCTCAAAGAGATCGTCGGCCCCGGCGACCTGGTGCTGACCATCGGCGCAGGCGATATCTATCTGGTAGGCGAGGAACTTGCAAAGACGGAGTAAGATACATTTCTCCCCACCGAGTTCTCCTTGTCAGCTCCCCAAACATGAGCGGCAAGCTCCAATGCAACACACGAAAGCGCCGCTTTTGCGGCGCTTTTTGTTTCTTAAAGACTTCTTAAACACTCTACTCCTTTTATCTTAATCCCATTTTTGTTAGACTATTTTCGGAAGGTGAGAGATATGTACAAAGTCCTGATTTGTGATGACGAAACCGATATTCGCTCCGCCCTGAACATTTACCTGACAGCCCAGGGCTATGAAACCGTACTCTGTTCCAACGGGCTGGAGGCCCTGGAGGCCCTCCGCCGGGAGGAGATCGCACTGGTCCTGCTGGACATTATGATGCCCGTCATGGATGGTATCACGGTGCTTTCCCAGATCCGCAAGGAGAGCAACGTACCTGTGATCCTGCTGACCGCCAAAAGCGAGGATACGGACAAAGTTCTGGGGCTGGATGTGGGTGCCGACGATTACATTACAAAGCCCTTTAATCCCATGGAGGTGCTGGCACGGGTGAAATCCCAGCTTCGCCGCTACCTGCAATTGGGCTCTGCGGTAACCCCTGTCACCACACTGACCTGCGGGCCCGTTTCCATGGATGATCGGGCGAAGATCGTCACGGTGGACGGAGAACTCATCAGCCTGACCCCCACGGAATATGACATTTTAAAGCTTTTCCTCTCTCACCCTGGTCAGGTGTTCTCCATGCCGGAAATCTACCGTCAGGTCTGGAAGGAGGCTCCTGTGGGAGCCGAGGGCACTGTGGCTGTACATATCCGTCACCTGCGAGAAAAAATCGAGATCGATCCTGCCAATCCCCGATACCTGAAGGTGGTCTGGGGACAGGGCTATAAATTCGTCTCGAACTGATGGGAGTGATTTTATGTCAAACCTCTTGCGCCGCACAGGTGTCAAAATTGGCGTGTCCATCGTCTGCATCCTCAGTCTGGCGGTCAGCTTTATCAGCGGCATTCTGGTGGTGATAATGTTGTCCCTGGGCTGTTATGACGGAAACACAGATCTGTTTGCCTCCGTTGCAGAGCATCAGATGGCTTCTGACGCACAAAACATTATGTGGAACTATTTCGATCCCAGCGACCCATCCGCCCCCTGGGAAAGCTACTATGACGGTGGCATCTATACCGGTGAGGGCAGCAACTTCCTCTACAACATCACCGAAAGCAAAACAGGTTATTCCGTACTGGCCACGGTTGTGGGAGGCGAAGCCATCGAGCTGAAGCAGGACTATACCTATTCCTTCGATGTACAGACCCAGCAGCCTCTGGAAGATCGGTACACTGTGGCGAATAAGGTGTTCCTCTGCGACGGTATCTTCTATGGCTACGATGAAAGCAGTCAGTATTTCTTCCCTCTGGACAGCTCTTCCGCCCAGTTTTTGACCGACGTCCCCGAATACCCCGTAGATATTTATGAGCTTGGCTTCTCCTTTTCCTATGACAGCGGCGTCAATGCCATCTATTACTACGAGACCGACGAACTGGTAGAGATCACCACCCCCGATCTCATGCACTATGAATACGACGGCGATGGATTTTATCTGTCCGGTGAGCTGTATTCCTACGGCTATGAAGTAAAGGACTATACCATCGCCTGCTATCTTCTCAAAGGCCTGCCGGAAAATGATGTCTATCAAAAGCTCTACCTGATCACAAACTCCATCCATTCCAACCGCAACGACCTGGTGGTGCTCTTTGTCACCACGTTGATCTTCGGTGTGCTTCTGCTGATCCTTCTGGGATGCAAGACAGGCCGGGTAAACGACAGGGACGAGGCCGTTGTACCGCTGATCTACCGTGTTCCCTCGGATCTTGCTTTGATTGCCACCGTGGTTCTGGGTATATGCTGTGCGGCGCTGATTATGCAAAGCTTTTACCTCTACGACAGCAGCTTCTACGCAGCGCTGATCCTTACCATTGCGGCCACCCTTGGGCTTTCCATCTGCCTTGTTTACGGCATTTGTACCCTCTGCGTCCGTGGAAAAACCCACACCATGGTCACCGGCAGCTTCCTATACTGGTGCTGGCACAACCTGGGCCGTCTGTTCCGCAAGGTGGGCACACTCTGCCTCAAGGTCCTGCAATACCTCCCACTGATTTGGAAGGTGGCGGTATGCTATGGGCTGCTGTGCATTGTGGAGTTCATCTTCCTGTTGGTGTTCTCCTACAATCTGGATTTTGCCATCGTCTTCTTCTGGCTGGTTGAAAAGCTGGCTCTGGGTGCATTGGTGGGCTACACCGCACTGGTGTTCCGCCGCCTGAAGCTGGGCGCCGAAGCCATTGCTTCCGGAGATTATACCACCAAAATCGACACGGACCATCTGGCCCTGGAGTTCAAGGATACCGCCGAGACCCTGAACAATATTCAGGGCGGCATGAATGCGGCGGTGGAAAGCCGCATGAAATCAGAACGACTGAAAACCGAGCTGATCACCAACGTGTCCCACGACATTAAGACCCCCCTCACCTCCATTGTCAGCTATGTGGATCTGCTCAAGAAGGAGCCTGCCGGTTCTGACGCCGCCGCAGAGTATGTGGAGGTGCTGGATCGTCAGTCTGCCCGGCTCAAAAAGCTGGTGGAGGATCTGGTGGAAGCCAGCAAAGCCTCTACAGGTAACATCACCGTCCACGCCGAGTCCATGGACATGTCTGTCCTACTGGGGCAGGCTCTGGGAGAATACAATGAGCGGCTGCTCTCTGCCGATCTGAACCCTGTGGTGAAGCTGCCGGAGCATCCGGTCATGATCTCCGCCGACGGACGGCTGCTATGGCGCATCTTTGACAATCTTTTGGGCAACGCTGTGAAGTATGCCATGCCCGGAACCCGGCTCTATGTCACCCTCACCGCTGATACCCACGCCATTGTCACCTTCCGCAACATCTCCAGGGAACCCTTGGACGTGACTGCCGATGAGCTTATGGAGCGTTTTGTCCGCGGCGACACCTCCCGGCATACCGAGGGCAGCGGATTGGGCCTGTCCATTGCAAAGAGCCTTGCCGAGTCCATGGGGGGACAGTTCCTACTGAACGTGGACGGCGACCTTTTCAAAGCAGCGGTGATCCTGCCCCTGCTGCCCGGCGATACCCATACAACAGACTGATCTCTTCACTTTCACAACTGCAAAGGCGTGTTTCAATGCCGCCTTTGCAGTTTTTCTTTGTTTTCTTCTTGATTTCTTCACAAAACTTATATATTCTAATATAGATACTGTTTTAAGGATTGATCTTATGCGCTCACTTCTCCGCCGTCTCACGGCGTTTATTCTTGCGCTTTCCTTGCTCGGTTCCTTCTGCACCGTCTCTGCTTGGGATCTCCCCCAGGCTGCCAGCCCGGAATTTGAAGAACTGTTCCCCATTCCGCCCTTTATGACCCCGCCCCCGGAATTCTCTCCTGAAGAGGACGTGTCCAACACGGTTCTTGCCGGCAAGTCCATTCTGTTTCTGGGGGACAGCTACACCATGGGCTACGGTTTGGAGGACTTCAGCCAAAGCTGGTGCGCCATGCTGGAAAGCGAATACAATATGGACGTGACCTGCTATTCCATCCACGGTTCCACCTTGGGAATTGGCCGTTTCCCCTACTACCGCAAGGGTGGTTGTTTCCTGCCCATCAGTCAGCGCCCCCTGCCAGAGGCGGATTACGACATTGTTTTCATTGCCTGCGGTAGCAACGACTGGTACTGTGAAATCCCCCTACGGGATGCTCTGGACAGCCGAAATACCAGTACCTTCATCGGTGCCATCAACACCACCATCGATCGGGTGCAGGAGGCCTATCCCAACGCCCTCATCATGTTTATGACCCCCTGGATCACCAAGGGTGTGAAGAATTTCCGGGGCGAAACCACCGACGACTACAGCCGTGTGCTTACCCAGGTCTGTCAGGCCCGAGATGTGGAATGCTTCGAAGCACATCTCCCCTGGGTCAGCAAGGTCTATGCCAATAGAGAAGATTTCCGGGAGCGTTATTTCCTGACCTCCTCAGACCCCTGGCATCTCAATGCCGCCGGTCAGCAGCGTTTTCTTCCTACCATCGCTGATTGGATCTCTCAGCGTTGGCTGGATCGGATCGCCGAACTAAAATCTGCCGCGTCTGCTGAACAGCAGATGGATCTCACCATATAAGAGAGGACTGTTTTCTATGCGCCACATACTGCGTCAGCGGTTCCCAGGCCTGCTGACTCTAATATGGTTGTTTTCTTTGTTTTTAATCCCTGTCTCTGCCCAGGACGTTTCCGTTGTATGCCCGGAATATGAGGCCCTTTTCCCAGGTCCCGACACCGTGGAAATCCTGGAGGACACCCTCAGTGCAGCCGATACCATCCCGGACACCGTTTTAAATGGAAAGTCCATTATGTTCTTTGGTGACAGCCTCTTGGCTGGCTATAAGCTTAATAACTACAGCCAGTCCTGGTGCGGCATGCTGGAAACAAAATATGGCATGAAGGTCACCTGCAAGGCCATCTCCGGCTCCACCTTCGGCGTATCCTCCACCTGGGGCTATAAACCCGGCGGCTACTACTATCCGTTCTGCAAGCGGGAACTGCCGGAGGGCGATTTCGACGTTATTTTTGTGGCAGGCTCAGGAAACGACTGGAAATGTGAAATTCCCCTGGGAACGGATCTCACCAGCCGTGACACCTACACCCTGATCGGTGCCATGAATGTGGTCATCGACCGGTTGCAGGAGGCCTACCCCAATGCGCTGCTGCTGTTTTCTACCTCCTGGAATTCCACAGGAAAAGCCAACGGTTTGGGGCTGACCACCGCAGACTACAACAACACCTTTATCAAAGTCTGCCAAGCCCGGAACATTCTGTGCTTCCAGGCATGTGATCCTGCTATTTCCGGCATTGATGCCAGCAGCACGAGTTTTCGCTCCAGCTATTTCCTGACAAGCACAGATTTCTGGCATCTAAACGTTACAGGACATCAGCGCTATCTGCCCACCATTGCTTCCTGGATCGAGAAAATGATGCTGGAGAACTATGTGATCTCCGGATTTTACGATGTGACCCCCGGCGACTGGTACGCCACAGCGGTGAAATACGCCTATGAATCCGGCCTGACAAAAGGCACCTCCGACACCACCTTTTCTCCGGATCAAACCATGACCCGCTGTATGCTGGTCACGGTCCTCTATCGTGCCGCGGGCCATCCCGATGTGACCAACCTGACCCATCCATTCGAGGATATTCCCGAAAATGCCTATTACAAAGACGCTTTGCTGTGGGCATATGAGAGTGGGCTAACCATAGGCATTGATGACACCCACTTCGCCCCGGACAGCGCCTTGACCAGAGAGCAGTTGGCCACTTTCCTGTACCGCTACGCCCAAGCCGAAGGCACCGATTATCTTCCGGACGATCTCAGCGCTTTCACAGATCAGGATCAGATCAGCGACTTCGCAAGACCGGCAATCGCCTGGGCAGTGGGCAGTGATATCCTCCACGGTATGGGGAATGGAATTCTGGCCCCCAGAGGCACCGCCACCCGCGCTCAGATGGTAACCCTTCTGGCAAACTATCTTTCCATCATTACGGAACCATAAGCCCTGCCCCGCAGCAACATTTCTACAAACTGCTGCGGGGTTTGACATATTTTCGTCATAATTCTATGCTATAATATAGGGCATTCTTTTGAGGAGATCGCCTATGAAACGTTTTCGCAGGTTTACCCTGTTTTTTCCAATCATTCTCATTTTAACTTCCCTGGTTCTTGCCGCCGACGGATGTGCCCCTGCCACGGAAACCCTGGAGGGGAAAAATCTGCTGCTCCAGGGTGACAGCTACAGTGCCCATCACAATCTGTCTCTCGAAGAGGGCTGGCCATATCTGGTGGCAGAGGATTTTGGCATGACCCTTTATGACTATGCGGTCAGCGGCTCCAGCTTCGCCGGAGGCGACAAAGGCCGCAATCCCATTGTGGATCGCTACACCGCAGTGGCGGATGTGGACTACGACATCATCCTCCTACAGGGCGGTTCCAATGACTGGTCCCACAACATTCCCCTGGGAGACATAGACTCCCGGGATGAAACCACCATGCTGGGTGCCATGAATGTGATCATGGACTATTATGAGAGCCTCTGGCCCGATGCCACCGTGATCTGCTTCACTCCATGGATCAGCACCGGCGCTACCAATGCTCTGGGATTGGAAACCACCGACTACGCAGAGGCCATCCAGGACTTGTGTCAGGCCCGTGGCGCCCTCTGCTATGACGCCACCAATGCCGCCGTCAACGGCATTTATATGAACAAGGAAAGCTTTCGCAGCAAATATTGCCTCAGCTCTACGGATCGCTGGCACCTGAACGCCGCCGGTCAGAAGCTGTTTGCTTCCGTCTTTTCCCGCTGGCTCAGCGCCAATCTTCTGGGCATTACTACGGCGGACCGTTTTTCAGACATGACCACCGCCACCCAGGAGCTTCGCTCTGCCGTAAGCCTGGTCTATGAAAAAGGCATTATGAACGGCGTGTCGGACACCCTGTTTTCCCCCAGTCAGGCAGCCACCCGAACCACACTGGCCGTAACCTTGTACCGCATGGCAGGCTCCCCCGCTGTCACTTCCCTGAACTTTACGGATGTAGCATCGGACAACAGCGCCTATAATGCCATCTGTTGGGCCGTGGGGAAGGGACTTATGGAGGCAGAAGGCTCTGTCTTTTCTCCCGATGGGTTGCTGCACCGAGATGACCTGGTATGGGCCATGTATTCCTATTTTACCGATGTTGGCGGCGGCGATGTCCTGCGCCTGACTGGTCTGGGACAATTTCCCGACAGGGACAGCGTCACAGCCGGACATGAAACTGCCTGGGGCTGGGCCCTCAGTCAGGATATCCTGTCTGCCCAGGGCAAACTACAGCCTGAGGGGCTGGTCTCCCGGGGACAGCTTGCCATTGCCCTGTCCAGTCTGTTACAAGCAGCATAAAAAATACATACTTTAGCACATAAATGCATTGCATTGCGAAATCATTCGTGGTATAATGCCTCCAGAAATTATGACAAGAAAGGCTTGACCCTTATGAACACCCTTACCAATATGACATTCCTGCGGAAGCTCCCCTCTGTGGATGAGGTGCAGGCCCAGATCCCCCTGTCCGAGAACGGCAAAGCTGCCAAAGCTCAGCGAGATCAGGAAATTGCTGAAATCTTCTCCGGCAAGGACAACCGCATTCTTCTGATCGTTGGTCCCTGCTCCGCAGACCGTGAGGATGCTGTGCTAGATTATATCCATCGGCTGGTTCCCGTTCAGGAGCAGGTCAAGGATAAAATTCTCATCATCCCCCGCATCTACACCAACAAGCCCCGTACCACCGGCGACGGCTATAAGGGCATCGCTTCTCAGCCGGATCCCCTGGAAGATCCGGACATGGTCAAGGGCCTGCTGTCCCTGCGGCATCTTCACGTCCAAGCGGTCAACGACACCGGCCTTACCTGCGCCGATGAAATGCTGTACCCCGGCAACGACGGTTATCTGGCAGACGTGCTTTCCTACGTCGCTGTGGGTGCCCGTTCTGTGGAAAATCAGCAGCACAGATTGGTTGCCAGCGGTCTAGCGGTGCCTGTGGGCATGA